>SFLO01000037.1 GCA_004553405.1 Coriobacteriaceae bacterium | reverse complement strand
TCGTCGGTCTCGCCAAAGTAGCCGCGGCGCTCGCTGTGGCCGATGATGCAGTAGTCGCAGCCGGTGTCGCGCACCATCTCGGCGCTCACGCAGCCGGTGTAGGCGCCCTTGTCCTCCCAGTGGCAGTCCTGCGCGCCCAGCTTGATGTCGCTCTTGTCGAACTCGAGGACGTTCCACACGCTGCGTAGGTGCGGGAAGGCCGGGCAGAGCACGATCTCCACGCGGTCATAGGGGTGGTAGAACTTGTACGAGACGGCCTGTGAGAGGTTGACCGCCTCGACGAGCGAGCAGTTCATCTTCCAGTTGCCGGCGATCATGGGCACGCGGGCGCGGGCGGGCGCGGGGCCCAGGTCGCGCCTGGTGGGGCCGCCGGTGAGCTTGTCGAAGATACCCATCTAGACTTCCTTGTCGTCGAGGGCGGCAACGCCGGGGAGCTCCTTGCCCTCGAGCAGCTGCATCGATGCGCCGCCGCCGGTGGAGATGAAGGAGACCTGGTCTGCCAGCCCGAACTTCTTGATGGCCGCAACGGAGTCGCCGCCGCCGATGACCGTCTCGCCGGAGCAGGCGGCCACGGCCTGGGCCACGCCCTTGGTGCCGGCCTCGAAGGAGGGGAACTCGAACACACCCATGGGGCCGTTCCACAGCACGGTGGCGGATGCCTCGATGACCTCTGCGTAGGCGGCGGTGGTCTCGGGGCCGATGTCGAGGCCCATCATGTCGCTGGGGATGGCGTCGACGCCGCACACCAGGGTGCGCGCTCCTTCGGCGAACATGTCCGCGCAGACCACGTCCGTGGGGATCATGAGCCTGACGCCCTTGGCCTTGGCGCGCTCGAGCATGCCCTTGGCGGTCTCGACCATGTCCTCTTCCATCTTGGAGGTGCCCACGGAATGGCCCTGGGCCGCCAGGAAGGTGAAGCACATGGCGCCGCCGATGATGACGGTGTCTGCGATCTCGATCAGGTTGTCGATGATGCCGATCTTGTCAGAGACCTTGGAGCCGCCGAGGATGGCGGTGAAGGGGCGTTTGGGGTCTTCCAGCATCTTGTTGAGGGTGTTGACCTCCTTGGCCAGCAGGAAGCCGCCCACAGAGGGCACGAACTGCGGCACGCCGGCGATGGAGGCGTGCGCGCGGTGGGAAGCGCCGAAGGCGTCGTCGACGTAGATGTCGCACAGGGCGGCCAGCTTGCGCACGAAGGCGAGGTCGTTGCGCTTCTCGCCCTTGTTGAAGCGCAGGTTCTCGAGCATCATCACCTCGCCGTCCTTGAGGGCCAAGGATGCAGAGAGCGCCTGCTCGCCTGCGATGGGGCCGCCCAGCAGGGTGACCGGCTGGCCCAGCAGCTGGATGAGGCGCATGGCCGCGGGCATCATGGAGAACTGGCTCTCGAACATGCCGCCTGCGGGGCGGCCGAGGTGGCTTGCGATGATCACGCGGGCCTTGTGCTCGATCAGGTAGCGCAGGGTGGGCAGGGCCTCGCGGATGCGGGTGTCATCCATCACGATGCCCTCGTACAGGGGGACGTTGAAGTCGACCCTCACCAGCACGCGCTTGCCGGCAACGTCCACATCCTCGATGGTCTTCTTGTTCTTCATGTTGCAAGCTCCTCGTTCAAGGGGGATACAGCCAAACACTCAAAGGATAGCCCTCTAGAGGCTGTTGCGAGGAGGTTAAACGCGAACGGGGGCGCCTTGGCGGTCACCCCCGTTGCTGTGCAAGCTGCGATGCGCTGCGAGGCGCGCGCTGAGGCGCGCGCTGTGGTGTGGAGCGCTACTCCTTCTTGGCGGCGTCACCCTCAGCGGAGGAGCTGTCGCCCTCGGCCGCTGCATCGGTGCCGGTGCTGGCGCTGGCGCTGGCGGCCTCTGCACTGGCAGCCAGGGTCTGCGGGTCGTAGGAGAGGTTGGCGGGGCACTCGGTCACCTTGACGTTGTAGCTCTCCATCAGGCTCTCGACGTACTCATTGAAGAGGGCGTCGTTGTCGGCCTCCTCTTCCTCAGAGAGCTCCTCGCCTTCGGCGGGCTGCTCGGCGGAGTCGCCCTTCTTCTCGGCGATGACCTGCTCCTTGAGCTTGTCTTCCTTGAGCTGCTTGGCAACACCCTCCTTGTACTGCTCGAGCGTCATCCCAAAGTAGTTGTGGAGGATGCTCTCAAAGGTGCCGGCGTGGCCGCCGCCGTAGTACGACTCATAGATCTGGGCCTCAAACTGCAGCTGCTCCTCGACCTCGTCGTCGGTCACCTCGATCTTGCGCTTGTCGACCTCGTAGGCGATGACGGCCTCGCGGGCCTTCTGCTTGGCGAGGTACTCGCGGTAGTCCGCCGCGGTGCCGTCTGCGGCCTTCTCGTAGGCCTTCTGCTCTTCCTCGGTGGCGTCCTCGATGTACTCGCGGTTGGCGATGTAGTTGGTCCAGGAGCTGATGTCGTAGGAGCCGTCGTCTTCCTTGTAGTAGCCAAGCTCGGTTTCGGCCGCTGCGGTTACGTCTGCCTCGAGCACCTTGCCGTGCGCCCAAGTGGCGGCGACGTCCTCGCCACAGCCGGCAAGGCCCAGGGCGGCGACGGCGGCGAGCGCTGCGGTGCACAGGCCGGCGATGATCTTCTTGGTCCGGGTCATGAAGCCTCCAAATCCCAGGTTCTAACACATGCCCCGGGTTTCTTCCCCAAGGCAGATAATCAGTTAACAATACTCTACCATGCGCCTTAAGGCCAGCTGAAAAGCCCGCCGCTGCTGGATTGGCGGGCGCGCGCAGGGCGCGGGGCGACTGCGGCTTGCTACACTTGCGCCACACGCAAACAACAAGCAGCAATCAGCGCGCAAGGAGCATCGATGGCATTCGGCAGGAAGAAGAAGGAAGACAAGCCCCGCATGTCTGCGGAGGAGTACAAGGCCTGGCTCGACCAGCAAGAGATCGTGGAGCGCGACGGCGTCACCTACGTGGTCGTCGACGGCGCCGAGTACCCCGCCGGCCTCGAGCCCGACCCCAACCTCACCGGCCGCGAGCTGCAGATCGCCCAGAAGAAGGAAGCCACCTGGATCTTCGCCATGCGCATGGGCTTCGTGGGCCTCATCATCATGATCGGACTGCTGGTCTTCTGCATCGTCACCAAATAACGCCCGCAGGAGCGCGCAGGCTCGCAGCACCCAACACGCGACCCGACACACACCCACCACAGGCATGCCTGTCGACCGGCTTTGCCCTTGGTGCCTCGATTTCTGCCGCGAGGGCATGCCCTGCCCCCCGCTTTTCGCGACACCCAGCGTTTTCGCCCGCGAGGGCATGCCTGTCGCTCGGCTTTGCCCCTGGTGCCCTGCTTCCACCCGCGAGGGCATGCCTTGGTGACAATCAGCAATAGCCCGATGAGTTTTGTTTGATTTTGAGCGGGGTGGTGAGAGCAAAGTCGTACAAAACTGAGTTTTGTTTGACTTTTCGCTTGGGCTCCCCTGCAAAATCAAACAAAACTCAGTGCGCAGTGCAAAAGCCCGCGTTTTTGCAGCTTCTCTCTGCACACAGGTGCCCTGTAAAGCAGCCGCTAGAGCCCATAGCTTGGCCTCGCATGTGCTGGAACGCGCGAGGCACTCGTGCTGTATTGACAAGCATTACATTTCCGCACAGACTTAGGAGGCAAGAATCAGCATCCTGCGACCATCGGAGGGAAAGCTCGCATGGACAAGCTCAAGGCAGTGCTCCGCTTTGCGGTTCCCAGCATCATCCCCTGCATACTCGCCGCCATGTGCACTGCCGAGGCCGGCCTGATCCGCCTCTACCAACGCGCAGAGATCGAGCTGTGGATGTACGCGGCGTGGAAGTTCGCCTTCGTCATCCTGGTTGCCATCGGGGTGCTCTTCGTGGCGATGATGCTGCTGTCTCCCCAGCGCGCAGACAGCCTGAGCATCGCCGCGGGCCTGGCGGTGATCGCCCTCCTCTTCATCACCATGCACTGGGGCTACTTCCTCATCCTCTTCGACACCTCCGGCCTGCTCCTCGTGCTGCTGGGGGTCGTCTACCTCGCGGGGCTGGTCGTGAGCCTGCGCGGGCGCCAAGTCGTCTAAGGCCGCGCCATGGGCATCGTCTTGCATCTGGACAAGCTGATGGAGGAGCGCGGCGTGAACGTCACGCAGCTGGCGGCCGCCGTAGGCATCAACCGCGTGAACATGTCGAACCTCAAGAACGGCAAGGTCAACGCCGTGCGCTTCTCGACACTCGCCGCTCTCTGCCGCGAGCTGCACTGCCAACCCGGCGACATCATCGAATACGTGGAAGAGTAAGCCGCGGCGCCCGCACGTGAACGCAGGGGGCGCCGCGAACCGGCGTTACAGCATCTCGATGAAGGCTGCGATGCGGGTGTCGATCTGGCCCTGGTCGTTGGGCGCGTAGTCGGTCTCGATCTTGATGTAGGGGATGCCGGCCTTCTCCATGCGCTGGCGCATGAGCTCGGCTTCGACGTTGAAGGTGTGGCAGGCGGTGAGCACGATGTCGACCACGCCGTCGACCTTGTACTTCTCGCACAGCTCGAGCGTGTTGTCGAGGCGTCCGCCGTTGGGCGTCATGACCGAGCAGTTGATGGCCAGGTAGCGGTCGGCGATGGCCTGCATGATGTCGTCGGCCTCGGGGTCGATGAGCGCGGCCTGGGTGCGCGGGCCGCCGCAGTCGTCGAAGGCGACGATGACGCCGCCGTTCTTCTCGATGGAGGCGCCCACCTTGCCCATGACGCCGGCAGACGGGCAGCCGGTGAGCAAGATGCGCTTGCGGTCGGTGCCCACCTTGCGCTCGCCGGCCTCGTAGGCGGCCTTGGCCTCGGCGACCTTCTTGCTCACAGAGGCGGTGAACTCCTTGATGTCGAAGGTGAAGCCGGCGGCGGCCACGGTGGCCATGATGTCGACGCCGTTCATCACGGGCGGCTCGCTCAGCTGGCACTCGTAGAGCTCGACCAGCGCGCGGCGGTAGTCGTTGCGCACGCGCACGGCCTCGCGCAGCTTGTCATCGGTGACCTCGACGCCGTAGGTCTGCTCGAGCTTGGCCTTCAGCAGGTCGAGCTCCTCACGCCACACGCTGTTGCTCCAGGCGCGGTCGTGCGTCTGGGGAAGCTGCATGACATAGGTCTCCTTGAGGTCGTTGAGCAGCTCGTACATCTTCTTCTTGCCGTCGCAGGTGGTCTCGCCCACGATGAAGTCGGCGTAGTAGGTGAAGGGGCACTTCTCTGTGTAGGCGAAGCCGTAGGTGCCCTTGATGAGGGGGCAGAGGTTCTTGGGCAGGACCTCCTCGGCGTCCGGCACGGTTTCGTTGCTGGTGCCGCACAGGCCGATGGCGACGGCGCCGGCGGCCTCGATCAGCTCGCAGGGGGTGTAGCTGCACAGCACGCCCACGAGGTTGCCGCCGTTCTCCTTGAAGCCCTTGACCTTCATAAAGGCGCCCTTGCGGGCCTCGGCGAACTCTTCGAAGTTGGTAGGCAGGTCGGCCATGATGGTTTCCTTTCGCCGGATGGGAGGATGGGGAAAGTTGAGGGAAAGCGCAGCTTACAGGGCCACCTCGTGCACGGCAGCGTACGAGCAGCCGGCGTCGTGCGCAGCAGCCAGCACGGCATCACGGTCACCCAGGCCGGCGCGCCAGGCATAGCCGCAGCCGGCAGAGACCTGGGTGGGGATGGGCGACAGCCTCCCCGGAGCCTGCGCCTGGCGGCACGCGCGCTCGAAGGCCAAGGCCTGCGAGGTGGTGTCGAAGGTGATGACGAGCGTGTTGGGCTGCGCGTCAGCACCGCTGGGCACGGGCGCGGCGGCAGCGGCGCGTGGTGCGGCGGCAGTTGGGACCTCGGCGTTGTTGGGCTGCACGTCTTCGGGCAGGCACAGGGCCGCGCCGATGGCGCCGGCGTAGCGGGCCAGGGCGCTGGTCTCCACCGTTCCCTGCAGCTGCAGCGCCAGGCGCTCGACCACGTAGTCGTTCTCGCACAGGCCGCCGGTGAGCACGTAGCTGTCCGTGCGCGAGCGCGGCACCAGCGGCTTGACCTTGGCCACCACCGACTCGATGATGCCCCAGCAGATGTCCTCGCGCGGGGTGCCCTGCCCGATGAGACTGATGACCTCAGATTCTGCGAACACGGTGCACATGCTCGAGATGGTGGTGGGCTGGCCCTGGCGCGCCAGGTTCGACAGCTCGTCTTGGCTCAGTCCCAGGCGGTTTGCCATGACCTCGATGAACTTGCCGGTGCCGGCCGAGCACTTGTCGTTCATGTTGAACTTGACCACCTTGCCGCGCTCGAGAACGATGGCCTTGGTGTCCTGGCCGCCGATGTCGACCACGGTACAGTCCTCCCCGAAGAGAAAGGCCGCGCCCAAGCCGTGGCAGGTGATCTCGGTCACCGTCTTGGTGGCGAAGGGCACGGCGATGCGGCCGTAGCCGGTGGCGCAGTACGCGCTCTGCGCTCGGGCAAAGCCGTGGGCCTCGAGGTCGGCCACCACCGTGGCCGCGGCCTCCACAGAGCTGTAGCCGGTGGGGATGACCAGGGTGTAGGCGATGCGGTCGCCGTCGAGCACGGCGGCCTTGGTGGCGGTGGAGCCGATGTCGATGCCAACGCGATACGTCATGTAGTACCTCACAGCGTGAAGGTGCCGCAAGGAGAGGTCGAGGGGATGGGGCGCCGGCGCGAGGCGCACGGCGGGCGCAGTAACTCAAGCCTCTCACGGCACAGTCGTGAACGGGCGCAGAGCCGCGTGCGCAGAAGGTTCGAGCGCATGGCGCTGCGAAGCACACAGCATCTTGTTTCCAGGGCGGGGCTCCCTGTGCAGAATGCAGGCAGGGGCAGAATGTTGCCTGCGGGAAGGATGCCTCGCTGCATGCGATTCTAGCGCCGCACCCGCGCCCGCCGCAGCCGCCGGCGCAGCCGTTTCCCTCAACAGCGCCCCCTGCCCCGCTACTGGCACCTGCAGCCGCCGGCACCCCTCAGACTGCAACCTGCCAAAACCCAGAACCGCCAGGCCCCCGAGCATGCGCAGCGGCGCGGGGCATGCGATGCGCAGCGGCTAAGCCAACACTCAAAAAACAGCCGCCGAAGGCGGCGCCTATTAGATGGCGGTGAAGGCGCACGAGCGACGAAGGAGCGAGCAGCCGGAGCGCCCGGAGCATCGCATGCCCCGTGCCGCTGCGCCCGCTCCCCCGCAGGCCAGCTGTCTT
>SFLO01000036.1 GCA_004553405.1 Coriobacteriaceae bacterium | reverse complement strand
GCAGTAGGAGGGCGACGTGATGCTTCGCAGCTTAAAGAGCCGCCAGCAAAGAGATCCTGTGTGCTCGTCCGTAAGCTTCGGGGTGAAGTCTGGCTCCAGGAATGCTGCAAGATCCGTTATGACACGCCCAGCACAGGGCAGTGGAGGTTTCTCTTGAGGTAGCGGTAGGTGTTGCTCTTGAGAAAACGCGTGAGCCTGGAGCCCTTGGGCAGGCCGCAGAGCACGAGGTCGGGACAGAAGGGTTCGATGAGTTCCTCGGCCATCTGTCCGTTTGCGGTGCCGACCGCCTCGTCGATCTGCACGCAGCACTCGCCGCCGTAGGGGATCACCTCGAGCTCGCCCCCATCGAGGTCTCCCGCTGGGTCGAGCGCGGCGACCTGCGCCTCGACGAGGCCGCCTATTCGCCTGGTCTCCTCCTCAGCAAAGTCCTTGAGGCTCTCGCCGAGGGGCAGCGCCTCGCCATGCGCCACGTAGCCAAAGCGCAGGTGCGCTCCGCAACGCAGCGCCTCCCCAACTGCCTTCTTGACGACCTCTGCCTCGGTAGTTCCATCCTCCAGTACGGCGAAGATGCGCTTGTACTCCGATGCGGCGCTCGACGACTCGGTTCCCATGACTGCTCCTTTCCTTCTTTCCTCTGTTCGGGGACGCTTACAAAACTAGGGGCGCGGCGCGGCTCTTCGTCCCCGCAACCGCGCCCCTGCTAAAGAGAGCTCGCCTGTAGCCGCGCCCTTAGGCGGCGTTGCGTGCTGCGATCTCCTCGTTCATGCGGGTGACGTCGGAGTCCTTGATCCTGAACAGGAAGATGAGCGGGATCAGGGAGACGGCCAGCAGCACCAGCGGCAGCAGGAAGTACACCTGGTTGATGCCGGCGATGGCGGCGGCGTCGAAGACGGTCGCGGTGGAGACGTAGCCCACGGCGGCCAGCGCGGCGGGTAGGATCATCGCGCGCAGCGTCACGCCGAGCTTCACGGAGACGGTCATGATGGACATGGTGGTGCCCACGGTGTTCTCGCCGGACTTCCAGTAGCTCCAGGTTGCGCACATGGAGTAGAGGTTGGCGGAGAGGCCGTACGCCAGGCCGAAGAGCACCTGGGAGACGAACAGCAGCACGTTGAGCGCGATGTAGCCCGGCTGCAGGAAGAAGCACGCGGCCCAGATGACGGCCCAGCCGCCCACGCCGAGGATGGTGGCCTGCTTGGTGCCGATCACCTTGGCGACGCGCGCCGCGATGAAGGATCCCACAAAGCAGCCCAGGTAGAACACCATGAGCACGGTGCCGGATGCGGCGGCATCGCCCAGGACGACCTTGGCATAGTACGCGGTGCCGGCTGCCACGGTGTAGTAGGCGATGAGGCGCAGGATGTCGTGCAACACGACGCCGATCAGGTTGGGGTTGGTGACGATGTTCTTGCCCATGGCCTTGAAGGAGACCTTCTTGCCCTCGGACTTGGTCTCGTTGTCATAGCCCGAGGTCACCCCGAAGCTGACGGCCATCGCGGCGATGTAGAGCAGGGAGACGACAGCTGCGCAGATGCTGTAGGCGTACACGCCGCTCACGATGGCTGTCAGGCTGGTGGTGATCAGCGGCACCAGCTTGGACGCGACGACGCGGCCCAGCGCAGCGCCGGCGCCCAGGCGGCCGGAGAGGAAGGCGCGCTCGGAGGGGTCATCGGTGAGGACGTTGGTCATGCTGCGGACGCTGGCGTAGGTGATGTTCCAGCAGAAGTGGCTGACGACGTAGCCGATGGAGATGATGACGCCGGCCATGACGTCGCCGCCGATCTTGGTGAAGCACAGGATGAAGAACACCATGGCGATGGTGGGCGCGATCAGCAGCCAGGGGCGGTACTTGCCCTTCTTGAAGTGGAACTTGTCGATGAAGACGCCCGCCAGCAGCGCCGAGATGGTGTCCACGGCCGAGGCGCCCGCCGCGATCACGCCCGAGATGCCCAGCGGCAGCTGCGCTACGTCTGTCAGGAAGAACAGGAAGAAGGCGGTCTCGAGTGTGGCGGCGATGGAGAAGCCGATCTCCGATATGCCCCACACCGCCTTGATCTTGCCGTTGATTCTGTTCATATGTTTCCTCCTCGCTAGTTCTCGCAGGCTCCCAACGCCTGCGCCCTCTGGCTCGGCCCCTTGCGGGAGGGCCGGGCCGCAACAAGCCGCATGTGGCGGCTCGAAACCCAGTAGAGGGGGCGGCGGGTGGTTCTAAGAGGGGGCCGCCCCCAGCAGACGCCGGGCAGCCTCCCAAGAGTCCTGAACTGAGGCTGCCGGTGCAGCGGGACAAATTGGAGGGAGTCCCTGGCTGCGCGAGGGGTTAGGGGGAAAGCCGAGCCCTCGTCGCGATCGGCATCGCACCTTTGAGTCTATGGGGCGCGCATCATCAGGTCAGTGTGCTGGCCGCACCACAAGTGCCGCGCCCCTTGTGCACGCAGCGCACGCGGACACAAGTGCGCACAGCCCGTTTGTGTATGCCGCACGCCTTGCACAAACGCTTGGCAGGCCCCCTTGTGCGGCGGCGGCAGGCGGCAGCAAGCCTGGTACAAACCTTTGTGCATCTTGCACAATGCAATTTGCTCAATCAGACCATTCCGCCTATAGCACCGCGGCTGTGTTAGGGGGAACATGTGCGCTGGATCACCAAGCGCGGGATAGGGGGGCGCATGAGCCTGACGCTTAACATCATCGAGCACGAGTTCGCGGCTGCCGGGGAGGTCGAGCGCACGGAGCAGGGCAACCCCTCGTTCAAGGGCGCGCGCCTCTTCCTGGGTGCAGGCTGCCCGGTTGAGGAGGGCTTCCTCTACATATGCAACAGCGCGGAAAGCGCCCTCGAGCTCGCCGGGCGGGGCCTCTTCTGCGTCTACGTGGACGAGGGCGGGGCAGGTGCCGCTCCCGCCGCCGCCATCAGCGTCAAGGGCAGCGCCGGCATGCTGCCCGTCTTCAACCTCGTGCTCGACGTGTTCTCGCGCTACGAGGCCTGGGAGCGCGAGATGGACCGGCTCGCCGCTCAGCCGGGGTGCCTTCAGCAGCTCGTCGACGCGAGCGAGCCCTTCCTCAAGAACAACACCGTCGTCGTGGACCCGGCACTCAAGCTGCTGGCCTACACGCGGGGCATCCCCTGCGACGACCCTATCACCATGGAGCTCGTCTCGCACGGCTACCACACCGAGGAGAACATCCGCAAGTTCAAGCTGCACAAGCGCTTCAAGCCCTGGAGCGAGCAGGAGGGCTTCATCGTCAACGACACGCGCGAGATATGCAAGTACGTCACCGTGGTGCGCTCGTTCAAGACGCGCGAGGGCTTCTCGCTCATCATCGTCATGATGTGCAACGTGGCAGAGCCGCAGGGCTGGCTCCTCGACGCTTACAACATGTTCGCCGAGCGCGTGGGCGTGGTAGCGGAGCGCGAGTACCCGGACGACAAGCCGTCGGGCAACGCGGTCGACAGCTTCCTCAAAGACCTGCTCGGCGGCCAGATCCGCGAAGAGCGCAGCATCCGGGAGCGCGGCAAGTGCGCGGGGATCCCCTACGAGGCGCGCTTCTGCCTGTTCTACATTCCCCTCGACCCCAAGACCGGCCCCGTGGAGCGCGTGCTCTCCGACCTCTCCATCATGGCGGCGCCGGCCAAGACTCTGATGGTGGGCGCGGCCGCAGTGATATTGTGCTTCAACTGCCATGACAGCTGCTGCGCCCTGCACTGCGAGGCGGGCACCTGCCCCCTGGGCCGCCGCTCGCTCTCCGCGCGGCTCGACTCCTTCTTGGGGCGCTACGAGCTCCTCTGCGGCAGGAGCGCCAAGTTCACCTGCCTGGCACACGCCCCGGTGGCCTTCCGCCAGGCACAGCAGGCCTGCAGGCTGGGGGGAATGCGCCGCGGGGTGCCCTCGCGCATCAGCACGCCGCGCTTCAACTGGGGGCGGATCGTGTCATTCGACCGCTGCTGCATGGACTACCTGGCGGAAGGCTGCCCGGACGGGCTGGAGCTGGCCCTGCGCACCTACGCGGGGCTGGTGGTGGACGCGCTGGCGGCAGACGACGCGCACACCGGCACGGACAACTACACCTTCCTCTACGAGTACCTCATGAACGAGCGCCGGGCGTCTGTGGTGGCCGAGAAGCTGCACATGCACCGTAACAACGTGAAGTACCGCATCGACCGCATCGAGGAGCTCTTCGGGATCGACACAGACGACCCCGCCCTGCGCTTCGACGTGCTCATAGCCTACCGCCTGCGCGAGGCGAGCTTTGTGCAGGATGCACAATAGAATGCACCCATTTGGGTGGGCGAGGCCCCATGACCCGGCATGCGCCGCGGGCCTAACCTTCTCCCCGTCAAGGCGCGGCAGCTGGGCTGCGCCAAAGGAGAAAGGATCCCCCCAATGGCGATCAAGAAGCACGAGGACATCCGCCTCAACGTCAAGCCGATGTTCCTCACCCTGTACCACGAGTACGTCTTCGAGGGCCCCTGCCGCTTTGGCGAGGGCATGCAGCTGGAGAAGGAGTTTGACCTCAACATGGCCGCCCAGAAGTTCAAGGGCTGGTACAAGCAGCTCCAGGACGCCATGCCGGCAGACGTCGTCAACCTCCTCGAGCCCGTCAAGGTCGAGCGCGACGAGAACTTCCTCACCAAGGACGAGATGATCGAGAAGCTCGCCGAGGGCTGCGAGGACGTCGACCTCTACTACATCGGCTACGCGTCGCGCCCCTACGACCTGGCCCTCGAGTTTGCCCAGCGCGTGGGCAAGCCCTGCGCCATCACCCAGGCCTGCTGCGCCAGCGCCATCACCTCCGCCGAGTTCCTGGCCCGCGGCCTTGAGTTCTACTCCTTCGAGGACTGGGCTGACGCCACCGAGTACATGACCGTCCTGCGCGCCCGCAAGGTTCTCAAGGACTCCAAGATCCTGGCCGCCACCCGCATGACCAGCGCTGTCTCCGTCAGCTCCCCGGACTCCGTGATCGACCCCGAGAAGATCACCTCCAAGTTCGGCACCCGCATCCGCTACGTCAGCGCCCACGAGCTGCTCGACCAGATTTCCTACGACGACCCGATGTCCAACCACTGCACGCCGGGCCGCAAGGGCCTCAACCTCACGGCTGAGGACGAGAAGGTCATCGACAAGAAGACCGACGAGCTCATCGACGGCGCCGTCGAGTGCCAGATGACCCGCGAGATGGTCAAGAAGTCCGTCGAGGCCAACTACGGCATCCGCAAGTTCCTCGACGAGTTCGAGTGCAACTGCTTCACCGCTCCCTGCCCCGACCTCTGCGCTACCCGCCGCCTGAACCAGAAGCAGTTCACCATGTGCCTCAACCACTCGCTCAACAACGAGGACGGCATCCCCTCCGCATGCGAGTACGACCTGGGCGCACTGGTCGCCAAGCTGATGCTGCAGGCCATCGGCCGCCGCCCGTCCTACATGGGCAACTGCTTCACCAGCCCCATCCGCAACGGTGTGCGCGCACCGCTGCCCAAGGCCCTGTTCTTCACCCCCGATCATGTTGACCAGAAGATGGAGGAGCTCGGCGACAAGGAGAACGTGGTCCTCACCTTCCACTCCGTGCCCAACCGCCGCTGGGAGAGCTTCGAGGAGGAGTACCGCCCCTACGCCATCCGCGAGTTCGCACGCTCCGGCTTCGGCGCGACTCTGCGCTACGACTTCGCCGCAGACGCCGGCCAGACCATCACCATGTGCCGCATCGACCCCACCTGCGAGAAGCTCTTCGTGGCCAAGGGCACGATTCTCAACTCTATGGGCTACGACCAGACCAACTGCTCCATGGGCGTGTTCTTCCAGGTGAAGGACTCCAAGGACTTCTTCAAGAAGCAGGCCGCCATCGGCAACCACATGCCGCTGATCTACGGCGACTTCGAGGAACAGGTCATCGAGCTCGGCGAGCTGCTGGGCCTGGAGATCGTCAACGCCTAAGCCCCATGATGCCTGACGGCGCTTGGAGACACAGCGCCGAGGGCGCGAGCGCTCACTCGGCTCGAGCGCTGCGCATGCCGCCTGCAGGGTCCGCACCTCCCCCTGCAGGCGGCGCTGCGGCAGCGGGCAGCAAGCTGCGGGGCAGTGCAGGCCACCCCGCAGCTTGCTGCCGGTACGGAGGAGCAGCCAGAGGAGGAAGCGATGAAGTCGCCAGACGAGGTGCAGCAGGGCTACATCGATAGGCTCAACGCCGCGGGCGGTGCCTTCGAGCAGTTCGACCTGCTGCTCAACATATCCGCCGAGCTCGACGAGCTACCGCCGGAGCGCATGCTGCCGGAGGCCCTGGTCGAGGGCTGCCAGTCACAGGTGTGGCTGTGGCCGCGCTGGGAGTGCGGTGAGGGACGGGGCTTTGCGCTCGAGGGCGACAGCGACACCCTCATGGTGCGCGGTGTGATCCGCATCTTCCAGCAGATGTTCAGCGGCTGCAGCGCCAGCGAGATACTGACCTGCCCCGTGCGCTTTCTGGAGGAGACGGAGCTGGCCTACGTGTTCGATCCCCAGCGCCAGGCGGGGGTCGCGGCCATAGCCGGCGTGATCAGGGGCTTTGCTAGCGAGGCGCTGAACGCGCATGGCGAGGAAGGGAGGAGCAAGGAATGAGCGAGAAGATGACCTTGAAGGAGCGGCTGGACATTGCCGCAGCAGACGCGGAGGAGGCGCTGGCGCTGATCACCAGCGGCAAGCTGGAACGGGAGGAGTTCGCCGACCAGGTGCGCCGCTTCACGCTGGGCAAGTTCTTCCTCACAGAAGACGAGGTCCGTGCCGCCGGCACCGAGGACCTGCTGGAGCTGGCCAACGTGAGCGTGGAGAAGATGCTGCGCAACGCGGACAAGAGCGTGAAGCTGGCCGAGGGCTCCACCACCTGCACCAACCAGAGCTCCACCGACATCAAGAAGGTGCTGCTCTCGCTCACGCTGCAGCGCGCGCTGGGCGTGAGGTTCGCGCCGGAGTACGCGGCTGAGTTGGAGACGATCGGCCAGCTGGCAGACGCGCTCTACGCCGCCGCAGGCGACCCCGCGTTCGCAAGGTAGCGCCATGGCGGTGCTCGGAAGCTTTGACGCCGCCCAGGTGCGCCGCGACTTTCCCATCTTGGGGACGCTGGTGCACGGCAGGCCGCTGGTGTACTTGGACAACGCAGCGACCACGCAGGTGCCGCTGCAGGTGACGAACGCGATCGCTCATCACTACGCCACGAGCAACGCCAACGTGCACCGCGGCATGCACTACCTCGCGCACGCCTCGACCGCCGCCCTCGAGGCGGCCCGTAAGCGCGTTGCGGGCTTCGTCGGGCTGGATGACCCGTCATGCGTGGCATTCA
>SFLO01000035.1 GCA_004553405.1 Coriobacteriaceae bacterium | reverse complement strand
AAAGAGGAACGGCTCCAGGTCTTCACCACGTTCTTCTCGCCTGCCTCGTTCATCTTGATGATGCGCTCGAGGAGGCGCGGCTCCACGAAGGGGCCCTTCTTGAGACTGCGGCTCATAGTGTTATTCCTCCTTCAAGCTACTTCTTGCGGCGGCGGATGATCAGGCGCTGGCTGTACTTCTTCTTGTTACGGGTGCGATGGCCCTTGGTGGGGATGCCCCACGGAGTAACAGGATGACGGCCTGCGGACTTGTTCTTGCCCTCGCCACCACCATGGGGATGGTCGACGGGGTTCATGACGGTACCGCGGACGGTGGGACGGACGCCCATCCAGCGCTTGCGGCCTGCCTTGCCGATGGTGATGTTGGCATGCTCGGCGTTGCCGACCTCGCCGACGGTGGCGCGGCAGGTGAGGAGCACGCGGCGCATCTCGGAAGAGGGCATGCGCAGGATGGCGTAGCCACCCTCCTTGCCCATCAGCTGGATGCTGGTGCCTGCGGAGCGGGCCATGGCGGCACCCTTGCCGGGCTGGAACTCAACAGCGTGGATCAGGGTACCCACGGGGATGTTGGCCAGGGGCAGTGCGTTGCCGGGCTTGATGTCTGCGTTGGGGCCGGACTCGACCTTGTCGCCAACCTTCAGACCCTTGGGGTGAAGGATGTAGGCCTTGGCGCCGTCTGCGTAGTGCAGCAGGGCGATGCGTGCGGAGCGGTTGGGATCGTACTCGATGGTAGCGACCTTTGCGGGCACGCCGTCCTTGTTGCGCTTGAAGTCGATCTTGCGGTACTTGCGCTTATGGCCACCGCCCTGGTGACGGCAGGTGATGCGACCGTAGTTGTTGCGGCCTGCCTTCTTGGGCAACGGCTCCAGAAGAGACTTCTCCGGCTTGTTGGTCGTGATCTCTGCAAAGTCAGAGACAGTCTGATGACGACGGCCGGGAGAAGTCGGCTTGAACTGCTTAACTCCCATTAGATTCTCCTTTCGTCCGTTTGCCAGCAACACCGCCTGGGAACGGAGGGTGGTGCAACCTCCAGCGGCCCTGACCCCGGACTACCACGGCTCCGAGCGTTTCCTATTCAGGGCGCACAGAGCCAGTTGAACCCCCGCTGCACCGCGGGGGTTTGAAACTGAACTTAAGCCTGGTTGGCGAAGAGCTCGATGCTGTCGCCCTCGGCGAGGGTGACGACGGCCTTCTTCCAAGTGCGGGTCTTGCCAGCGATGTAGCGGACGCGCTTGACCTTGGGCTTGACGTTGGAGGTGTTCACCTTGAGCACCTTGACGTCGAAGAGCTCCTCGATAGCCTGAGCGATCTCGATCTTGGAGGCGCGCTTGTCAACCTCGAAGGTGTAGCGGTTGACTTCCTGCATGTCGAAAGCGCGCTCGGTGATGATCGGGCGGATGATGATCTCACGTGCGTTCATTATGCGAGCACCTCCTCGAGATAGTTCAGAGCGGCCTTGGTGAGGACCAGGTTGGCGTTGTCGAGCAGGTCGTAGCAGTTGGACTCGGTAGCGCCGATGATCAGGACGTTCTCAAGGTTGCGGAAGGACAGGAAGGACTCGAAGTCATCGTCGTCCACAACGATGGTGGTGCGGCCCTTGATCTTGAGGGCCTCCAGGGCCGCCTTGGCTGCCTTGGTGGAGGGCTTCTCGAAGCCGAACTCGTTGACCACGGTCAGCTCGCCGTCTGCCAGCTTGGCGGACAGAGCGGAGCGCATGGCCAGCTTGACGACCTTGTTGTTCACGCGATAGGCGTAGGAACGGGTGTGGGGGCCGAAGACCACGCCGCCGCCAGCATAGTGGGGAGCGCGGATGGTGCCCTGGCGAGCGTTGCCGGTGCCCTTCTGACGGAAGGGCTTGCGGCCACCGCCGCTGACCATACCACGGGTCTTGGTGTTTGCAGTGCCCTGGCGCAGAGCTGCCATCTGGGACTTGACGACCTCGTGCATGACATAGACGTTGGGCTCGATGCCGAAGACGGTATCGTTAACAGCCACGGTCTCGACGTCGTTGCCTGCGGGATCGAAGATCTTGATATCTGCCATCTTTCTCTCCTCCCTTAGGCCATACGAACCTGGACGAGGGCACCCTTGCCACCGGGGACGGCACCCTTAACGAGAATGAGGTTCTGGTCGGTGTCGACGCGGACAACTGCCAGGTTCTTGACAGTGACGCGGTCGCAACCCATGTGACCAGCCATGCGCATGCCCTTCAGAACACGGGAGGGGTAGGCGCACATGCCGATGGAACCGGGAGCGCGATGGAAGTGGGAACCATGGCCGCCGGGACCGCCAGCGAAGTGATGGCGCTTGATGACGCCTGCGAAGCCCTTGCCCTTGGAGACGCCGGTGACGTCGACCTTGGCGGTGTCTGCAAAAGCCTCGACGGTGATGACCTCGCCGCAGGAGTGCTGGGAGGCATCCTCGACGCGGACCTCGCGCAGATAGCGCATGGGAGCGATGCCAGCCTTGGCGAAGTGGCCCTTCATAGGCTTGTTGACGCGATGCTCCTTGATGTCACCGAAACCGATCTGAACGGCCTCGTAGCCGTCGGTCTCGGTGGTCTTGACCTGCGCGACGACGCAGGGGCCAGCCTGGATGACGGTCACGGGGACGATGTTGTCATCCTCTCCCCAGACCTGGGTCATGCCCAGCTTGCGGCCAAGAATAGTGTTGACCATTTTCAACCTAACTCTCAGGCGATCGTGCAGAGGAAGCCGGTGGCTTCGTGTAGTGGATCGCAGCCTTGTAGCTCTCCCCTTTGCTTGCAGTGCATAGGCTCTGGGGCGCTGTCTTACAATCGCCGTGTGCTCAGTTGGCGTGAGATGCTTTTGAGCACACGACACACTACGCCCGCGAAGGCGCAGCCTGACCAGAATAACTGCTGGGATTCCATTTGTGAACCCCCTTTTTCAAAAACACGCCCCCGAGCGTGTCCATCCCGTAAACGGCAGCCCGCACATAAAAAAGGGACCCTCGGCTGAGGGTCCCTTTGTTCTTCCGCTTGCGCGAGATCTTGGCTTAGAGCTTGATCTCGATGTCGACGCCGGCGGGGAGGTCGAGGCGCATCAGGGAGTCCACGGTGTTGGGCGTGGGATCCAGGATGTCGATGAGGCGCTTGTGGGTGCGCATCTCGAACTGCTCGCGGGAGTCCTTGTTGATGTGCGGGGAGCGGATGACGGTGTAGAGGTTGCGCTCGGTGGGCAGGGGGATGGGACCGCTGACACGGGCGCCGGTCTTCTGGGCGGTGTCGACGATCAGCTTGGTGGACTGATCCACGATCTCGTGATCGTAGCCCTTCAGGCGGATGCGAATCTTCTGATTAGGCATCGTAATTCCTTCCTAAGTTCAAAGCCCGTGCTACTTAGCGGACTTGGCAATAATCTCTTCGGCCACGTTCTTGGGAACGGGGGCATAGTGGGCGAACTGCATGGTGTAGGATGCGCGGCCCTGGGTGTTGGAGCGGAGGTCGGTTGCGTAACCGAACATCTCGGACAGGGGCACGTTAGCCTTGATGGCGATGGCGCTGCCGCGCTCCTCCTGGCCCTGGATCATGCCGCGGCGAGAGCTGATGCCGCCCATGACGTTGCCCATGTACTCGGAGGGAGTCTCAACCTCGACGGCCATCATCGGCTCGAGCAGGATGGGATCGGACTTGCGCAGGGCCTCCTTGATTGCCAGGGAGCCGGCAACCTTGAAGGCGACCTCGGAGGAGTCGACGTCGTGGTAGGAGCCGTCGACCAGCTCGACGCGGACGTCGAGGGTGGGGTAGCCTGCGACGACACCGGTCTCGAGAGCCTCCTCGATGCCCTTGCCAACGCTGGGGATGTACTCCTTGGGGATGACGCCGCCGACGATCTTGTTCTCGAAGACAAAACCGGAGCCGGGCTCACCGGGGTACATGTTGATGATGGCGTCGCCGTACTGGCCGGAGCCACCGGTCTGGCGCTTGAACAGGCCGCGGGCGTTGAGGACCTCGTGGCCGGGCTTCTCGCGATAGGCAACGCGGGGTGCGCCGGTGTTGCAGTCGACCTTGAACTCGCGCTTCAGGCGGTCGATGATGATCTCGAGGTGCAGCTCGCCCATGCCGGCGATGATGGTCTGGCCGGTCTCCTCGTCGGTGCGGACGCGGAAGGTGGGGTCCTCCTCGGCCAGGCGCTGGAGGGCGACGCCCATCTTGTCCTGCTCGGCCTTGGTCTTGGGCTCGACGGCGATGTCGATGACGGGCTCGGCGAACTCGATGGACTCGAGGATGATGGGATGGTCCTCGTCGCACAGGGTCTCACCGGTGGTGGTGTTCTTCAGGCCGACAGCGGCGCAGATGTCACCGGCGGAGATGTAGTCGATGTCGTGCTGCTCGTTGGAGTGCATCTCCAGCAGGCGGCCGATGCGCTCCTTCTTGCCGTTGACGGAGTTGATGACGTAGGAGCCAGCATCCAGACGGCCGGAGTAGCAGCGCAGGTAGGTGAGCTTGCCGACGTAGGGGTCGGTCATGATCTTGAAGGCCAGAGCGGAGAACGGGGCCTTGTTGTCTGCCTCGCGGGTCTCCTCTTCGTCGGTGTCGGGGTTGACGCCGACGATTGCGGGGACGTCCAGCGGGGAGGGCAGGTACTCGACGACGGCGTCGAGGAGCTCCTGCACGCCCTTGTTCTTGTAGGAAGAGCCGACGTAGACCAGGTTGAGCTCAGTGGACAGAACGCCCTTGCGCAAAGCAGCGCGGATCTGCTCGACGGTGACCTCCTCCTCCATGAGGATGAGCTCCATGAGCTCCTCATCGAAGTCAGCGGCGGCGTCGAGAAGCTCCTGGTGCAGCTCCTCTGCCTCGGCCAGGTAGTCCTCGGGGATGGCGTCCATCTTCTCGGGGTAGGTCATGCCCTTGTCATCGGCCTTGAAGTCCCATGCCTCCATGGTGACGAGGTCGATGAGGCCCCAGAACTGGTCCTCGGAGCCCATGGGGAGCTGAGCAGCAACGGCGTTGGCGCCCAGGCGGTCCTTCATGGTCTGGATGGCGTGCTTGAAGTCTGCACCAACGCGGTCGTACTTGTTGATGTAGGCGATGGTGGGGACGTTGTAGCGCTTAGCCTGGCGCCACACGGTCTCGGACTGGGGCTGAACACCGGCGACGGCGTCGAAGACGGCGACGGTGCCGTCGAGGACGCGCAGGGAGCGCTCGACCTCGGAGGTGAAGTCCACGTGGCCCGGGGTGTCGATGATCTGGATCTTGTAGGTGTGGCCGTCCTTGGCACCGGAGGGGTAGTTCCAGAAGCAGGTGGTGGCGGCAGAGGTGATGGTAACGCCGCGCTCCTGCTCCTGAATCATCCAGTCCATGGTGGCAGCGCCCTCGTGAACCTCACCGATCTTGTGGGTCTTGCCGGTGTAGTAGAGGATGCGCTCGGTAGTGGTGGTCTTGCCGGCATCGATGTGGGCCATGATGCCGATGTTGCGGGTGTCCTGAAGCGGAGTCTTCTTAGCCATTACTCAGCACTCCCTAGAAGCGGTAGTGGGAGAAGGCGCGGTTGGACTCGGCCATCTTGAAGACGTCCTCACGCTTCTTGACGGAAGCGCCCATGCCGTTGGCAGCATCCATGATCTCTGCTGCGAGGCGCTCGGCCATGGAGCGCTCCTTGCGGGCACGGGAGAAGTTGACCATCCAGCGGATTGCCAGGGTGGTGGAACGGCGGGAGTTGACGTCGGTGGGCACCTGGTAGGTGGCGCCGCCCACGCGCTTGGGCTTGACCTCGACGGTGGGGCGGACGTTCTCCATGGCCTTCTTGAAGACGGAGAGGGCGTCCTCACCGGTCTTCTCGGCGACGATGTCGAAGGCACCGTAGACGATGCGCTCGGCGGTGGACTTCTTGCCGTCCAGCAGGACCTTGTTGATCAGCTGGGTGACGAGGCGGTTGTTGTAGACGGCGTCCGGCTGAACCTCGCGACGGACTGCAGCATTACGACGGGGCATGTTCTAGATACCTCCCTTACTTCTTATCCTTGGGGCGCTTGGCGCCATAGCGGGAACGGGCCTGTGCGCGGTTGTTGACCGCAGCGGCATCGAGGGTGCCGCGGATGATCTTGTAGCGGACACCGGGGAGGTCCTTAGTACGACCGCCGCGGAGCAGCACCATGGAGTGCTCCTGGAGGTTGTGGCCCTCACCGGGGATGTAAGCGGTGACTTCCATGCCGTTGACGAGGCGGACACGGGCAACCTTGCGGAGAGCGGAGTTCGGCTTCTTGGGGGTTGCGGTGTAGACGCGAGTGCAAACGCCGCGCTTCTGCGGGTTGCCCTTGAGCGCGGGGGACTTGGACTGGTCCACAGCGCGCTTGCGGCCCTTGCGGACCAGCTGGTTAATGGTAGGCAATGTAGTATCCTTTCTTGCTACCTCTTACAGTTACGAGCCCCTGTGAGGGGCTGCCCTTGAACGCTTGTCAGGTTCCGCCTGAGCGCGGGTTGCTGCGGCTCACGCGGAGCCCGACAACCGGGGTTCGAGGGCATAGCAATCCCCAGGTCCTGGAGACGCGAGTGGATAAATTACTCTCCTCAAGAGGGGTTGTCAAACGCCACGCTTCCGGGTGTATCCATATCTAAAACAGGCCCCGACCTGCGCTTTTGCAGGCCGGGGCAGCTTTTTGCGAGAAAAATTGGCTATTTCTTTGGAGCTTATGCCTTGGCGGCGATGGCCTGCACGCAGGTGATGGCGCAGGTGCCGACGATGTCTGCAGCAGAGCAGCCGCGCGACAGGTCGCTCACGGGCTTTGCCAGGCCCTGCATCACGGGGCCGTAGGCCTCTGCCTTAGCCAGGCGCTGCACGAGCTTGTAGCCGATGTTGCCGGCGTCGATGTTGGGGAAGACGAGCACGTTGGCCTTGCCCGCCACCGCCGAGCCAGGGGCCTTGGAGGCGCCCACGCTGGGGACCATGGCGGCGTCTGCCTGCAGCTCGCCGTCGAAGAGGAACTCGGGGGCCTTGGCACGCGCCAGCTCGGCCGCCTCGCGCACGGCCGCGGGGCCCTCGCCCTTGCCGGAGCCCTGGGTGCTGAAGCTCAGCAGCGCCACGCGGGGCTCGCCGCCGCAGAGGTCGGCGTAGGTGCGGGCAGAGGCCACGGCGATCTCGGAGAGCTCCTCGGCGTTGGGGTAGAGGTTGAGCGCGCAGTCGCCGAAGACGAACAGGCCACCATCGCCCAGCTCACATGCGGGCACATCCATCACAAACGACGAGCTCACCAGCTTGACGCCGGGGGCCGTCATGCCGTCTGCGTCGCCGAAGTACACCATCATGACGCCGTAGGTGGTGACGTCCTTGACTTGCTCAGCCGCCTGCTCGAGAGTCATGCCCTTCTTGGCGCGCAGCTCGGCGAGCTTCTCTGCGTAGCGGGGAGCCTCCGGGCTGACGGCGGGGTCGATGGCCTCGATGCCGTCGAGGGCGATGCCGTGGGCCTCGACTTCGGCCTGGCTGCCCAGCACCACGCAGCGGGCGATGCCCTGGTCGGTGATGGTGCGCGCTGCCTCGACCACCCTGCGGTCTGCGCCCTCGGGGAAGACGATGGTCTGGACGTCCTCTTTGGCGCGCTCGATGATGCGGGACAGGAAGTCGCTCATGGTGGCTCCTCTACTCTCATATATAGGTGGAAGGCACCCGCCGCGTGCGGGCGCTTGCATGTGGCATGCGATTCTAGCCGCTGGGGCCGGCTGCAGCGGCCGCCTTCGCTCCCCTATCCGCCCAAGGCTCCCGCGCAGGCGGCGGCAGGGCGCGCCTGCGCAGAGCGGGCACGCGCCGTGCGTTCCGAGCCCGCGCGCACGGATGCCCTCGCGCCCTGCTAGCGCACAGCGCGGCTCAGCCCGTCCACTTCGGCCGCGCAGGCGCCGCAGGACTCGCTCACGGAGATAATTGTCACCTTATTTATACAGTAAGGTGACAATTGAGCTAGACTGCGATGTCACATACTCGGCACGTCCAAAGGAGCCTCATGACCGCACACAGCACCCAAGCCTCTCCCTCCCCCTCTCGCACGCAGGTCATCGCCAAGTGCGCCCTGCTCACCGCCCTGCTCATCGTGAGCTGCTTTGTCACCGTGCCCATCGGACCCGTCCCCTTCACCCTGCAGACCGCCGTGGTGATCCTCATCGCCTTGCTGTGCAGCCCGCGCGAGGCCGCCGTCGCCACGGGCGCCTACCTCGTCATGGGCGCGGTGGGCCTGCCCGTCTTCAGCGGGATGACCGGCGGCATCATCCGCACGTCTACGGGTTTCCTTGCGGGCTTCTTCCTCGGATCTGTGTGCGCCGCGGGATTGAGGCTGCTGCTTGTCAAGCTCAAGCTGCCCGCCGTCGCCGCAGACGTCATCGCCTCCGTCGTCTACATGTTCATCGCCGATGCGCTGGGGCTGATGTGGTACGTGTTCTTCGCCAACGTGAGCCCGGCAGAGGCCTTCGCCATCATGGTGCTGCCCTTCATCGCCGTCGACTGCATCAAGGCGGTCATCGCCATCATCGCAGCAGGCGCCGTGCGCAAGGCCCTGGGCTGGCGCTAGAGCCGCGCTGCCCGCTTGGTGTCCGCAACAGGGCCGCTTTTGGTGTTTCTTGTTCAAAGGGGGCAGCTTTTGGTGCCTATACTTTTTTACGAACACCAAAAGCGAGGCTGTTGTGGACAGAAAACACCAAAAGCACGGCGTTTCTAACCAGCGGCACATGTGAGGAGCGCGAGATGAGCGTCAAAGAGGAGGTCCTCGCCTGCCTCGAGCAGGAGAAGGGCGCCTTCATCAGCGGCGAGGCCCTGGCCCAGAGGCTGGGCGTGAGCCGCAACGCTGTGTGGAAGGCGATCAAGGCGCTCGAGGCGCAGGGCTACGCCATCGAGGGCGTCACCAAGAAGGGCTACCGCCTGGCCCAGGCCTGCTCGATCCTCTCTGCCGCCGCCGTGCGCCGCTATGCGGGCAGCGGCGTGACCAGCATCGAATACCACGACAGCATCGACTCCACCAACAACCGCGCCAAGGAGCTGGCCGCCCAGGGCTGCCCCGCGGGCACGCTGGTGGTGGCCAACCAGCAGACGGCAGGGCGCGGCAGGCAGGGGCGCGCCTTCTACTCCCCGTCTGGCAGCGGCGTGTACTTCAGCCTCGTGCTGAGGCCCAGCTTTGCGCTGGCAGACATCACGGCCGTCACCAGCTTTGCCGCCGTGTGCACCGCCCAGGCCATCGAGGAGGTCTTTGCCACCCCCGTGCAGATCAAGTGGGTCAACGACCTCTTCGCGCAGGGGCGCAAGTGCTGCGGCATCCTCACAGAAGCCTCGATCCTGCCGGAAAGCGGCGCCATCGACTACATCGTGGTGGGCATCGGGGTCAACGTCAGCGCACCGCAGGGAGGTTTTCCCGGCGAGGTCGCGCAGGTGGCACAGGCACTGTGCAGCGGCGATCCGGATGAAGGAGACGCCCGTGCACGCCTAGCCGCGCGCACGGCGACGCTCATCGCAGAAGGAGCGGAGGACATCCCTGCCAAACCGCACCTGGCAGAGTACCGCCGCCGCAGCCTGCTCGACGGGCGCTGCGTAAGCGTTGAGGAGGGACGGCAGAGCTACCGCGCCACGGTGCTCGGCATCAACGACGACCTCAGCCTGCAGGTGCGGCTGGAGGATGGCAGCGAGCGCGCCCTCAACCACGGGGAGGTCCACATCCCCTCGTCGCAGCTCTAGACGCGCAGCTGTGATACAACAGG
>SFLO01000034.1 GCA_004553405.1 Coriobacteriaceae bacterium | reverse complement strand
AGCCGAGGTGAAGCAGGCGATCAAGCTCTTCCGCGCCGCGTGCAGCTGTTGCAGCCACGGTGAGCTGGACAACGCCCTGCTCACCGCCACCATCAACTGCAAGCGCCACCCGCGCGTGAGCGCTTTCCTCAAACTCGTCTGCGTGCTCCTGAGCCGCGCCAACATCGCTCAGCCCAGCGAGGAGGCACTCTCGAAGCTCAAGCGCGCTGTGACCGCAGGCAGGGAGCGCTACCCCTGGGACGGCTTCTTCCTCAAGATGGAGGCAGACATCATCTGGGACGAGGGCCGCATCGACGACGCCCGCGCGCTCTACCTGAGTGCGGCGGAGTCCACCAGGAACGGCTTTGCGCTGCTCGACATCAAGAAGAAGACCGGTTACTGGCCACGCTGGATGCGCGAGAGCTCATGGGGCAAGGAGTACGGCATCCCCTCCTGGGAGGGCGAGGAGCCTTCTCAGCTGCTGCCCGCCCCGCCCAAGATCGCCGTCCCCTGTGCGCCCCAGAGCACCCAGGACTACCTCTACACCCTGCTCAAGGAGCTGACGCAGCTGTGCGAGAAGCTCAAGGTTCCGTATCGGCTTGCGCCAGAGGCGCACAGCGCGCTCATGCACTGGGGCTGTTTGCCAAGCCAGATTTCTCACTACGCCATAGTCTGCGGCAAGAGCGGCGCACAGAAGATCGCCACGGCGGTGAAGCAGGGCGCGCTGCCCGGCTGCAGCGTCGAGCGTTCCACGAGCTCCGCCACCGGCTCTCCCGACGACGCCCTCTACATCCACAAGGGCAGCTCGGTCTACCTCAACATGGCTACCGTGCTCACCCCAGCGGAGAACAGCCTCTTTGTGAGCGTGAGGCTCGAGCCGGACAAGGGCTCCTCCAAACCGCGCACCTCCCTCGGGCTGATGATGCGTCGCCTGAAGATCCGCCTCATGCCCGGCAGCGAGCTTTCCGGCCAGGTGTGCAACGCCGCGGACAAGGTCTCTGGTGCGCAGTTCAAGGTGGCGGAAGGCGCAGCCCCCAAGCTCAAGCGCCCCGCCGACACGCTCAAACTCGGCCCCAATGAGCTGGTCTCTACCGTTGTGAGCGCGGCGGCATTCGACGCAAGCGGCGCCGTGGCCGCAGACTACTTCAGCCGCAAGCGCGAGCTCAGGCCCAAGACCAGCCAGATCGCAGCGGCGCTGCGCGACTTCCGCTCGAACTTCAAGGAGGTTAAGCTGGCCGTCCAGCTCAAGCAGCTTTCGCTGGAGCTGCTGCCCAAGAAGGCCGAGATACTCCGCATGAGGGAGGAGGGAGACTTCGCCGGCGTGGCCGAGGCTCTGCGCCCCTACGCCAAGCTCGTGCACAGCTTCAAGGGCGTGGGCAACCCGTGTTTCGACCAGGAGCTCTTCGACGCCTTGCAGGAGTGCGAGCAGCGAGCCGGCCACTAGGCCTCATCGATTAGTGGTAATGTGCTGACAATCGACCGAACGGGCGGGGCAGAGCTTCCGCCCGCCTTGTCCTACAACAGGGGTTCTATCAATGAAACGCAAGTTCAAGTACGCGCCCAGCGCACGCAAGCCCAAAGACTGGCAGAAGGCCGTCACCCATGAGCTCGCCGTGCTGGACAAGATCTGCCGCGACAACGACATCGAGTACTTCATCTCGTCGGGCGGCCTGCTGGGCGCCGTGCGCCACAAGGGCTTCATCCCCTGGGACAACGACGTCGACATCCAAATCACAGAGGAGAACTACCTCAAGCTGCGCCAGGTGTATCTGGACGGCAAGATGCCGGAGGGCTACATGCTCGCAGACCAGAGCACCGAGCCCAGCTACCCCCTGCTCTTCGCGCGCTTCCTCAACAAGAACACCTCGTGCCCGCTGAGCACTTCATCGTTCAACGGCGGCGTGCACGGCGTCTTCATCGACGTCTTCATCATGTTCGGTGTGCCCGACGACCCTGCCGAATGTCAGGAGGCTCTCACAGACTTCCTGGTGTGGGAACAGCAGCTCTGCTACCTCAAGCGCCGCTGCATTAGCCGCAAGCCGGAGTTCCACGAGAAGTGGGCCGCGCTCAAGGCCTTCGAAGCGCAGCACGGCCGTGCCGCAGCTCTGAAAAAGGCCGAGGCGGACTTCCGCAGGCACATCCCCGCCAACCCAAGCCGCTACCTGCTTGGCAGCGGCGGTGCACGAAACTGCTATCCCCTCACCGAGGCCCGCTGGTACCGCGAGGCCGTGCGCATCCCCTTCGAAGACATCGAGGTTTGCGCACCGGTTGACGCCCGCGAGGTGCTCGACCGCCACTATGGCAGCAGTTGGCGCAGGGTTCCCAGCTCTGACACCGAGTTCAAGCCCTACTGCGCCGCAAGCCTTACCATCCCCCACGACGTGATAAGCGCAGACTACATGCAGCTCATCGACAAGGAGCGCTGCACGAGCGATTTCGACAGTTATCTCGATGCGATGATGGCGGAATCCGCTGCAAAGTGTGCCAGCATGAAGACGGTCTTGGGCGTGCTGGGAGAGCTCATCGGCACGCAGCTGGACAAAGAAGCAGGCACCCTGGCTCAGCGCTATTCTGCGGCTGCGACCTTTGCCTCCAGCAGCTATTCCATCGAAGACGCCCGCCGTGACTACGCCGTTGTAGGCTCGCTGATCTGCGAGCAGCTGCGCCGCGAGTTCAAGACCTGGGCGCACCCCATCCCGGCAAGCCCTGCGGTAATCGCCAGCTCCCTGTGGGTGCGCGCCACTGCCTTCGACGACCTCTGGGTCCCTCAGAAGGCTCTGGGCATCCAGAAGGACAACCCCGCTTTCGCCGCCTTCCTCGAGGGGCCCGATGGCCAGGCCCTGCTCGAGTTCATCGAGACGAGCGATGCACTCTACCTGCACATCGACGCGGCAGACAAGGCCGCCGTCGAGCGCGACGCCGCAACACTCGCCCGCCTGTGCCCCAACAGCATCCACGCGCAAGTTGCGTGCATCTGTCTGCTGAGCGCCAAGCCTGCTGAGCTGCTGGCAGCGCTCGATGAGCTGCCTTCGCGCGCGCTCGAGAACGATTATCTACGCTTCTTCAAAGCCCTGGCTTTGCTTCACTGCGGGCGCACAGACGAAGCTGTGCTGGTCTTCTCGCAGCTGTACCACCTGGGCAACAACGCCTATATGAGGCTGTGGATCGACAACCTTGTCAACGAGCAGGCTTTGGACCTGCTGCCCGCAGAGGCAACGCCAGCCTTCGAGAAAACACCTGGTGTTCACTTTGCCCATCACTCGCTCAAGATCAGGAGCTACGGCCTCGAGGCGCTCTCTGCAGTGAGCAGGCACGGCGGCTTCTTCAAGCTACGCGCTTTGGTCAAGGAGAGCACCCAGGCAGCAACGGCGGCGCGCGAGGCAAGTGAGCGCATGGAGCACTACCGCTCCATGCGCCGCATCACAGACCGCCGCATCAATGCTTGGGAGCGCATGTACCCCCGCAAGGAAGCGCTGCGCCAAGCTGTGGCCAGCGGAAACAAGGACGAGGCCCTGATGCTTGCCCGCCCCTACATCAACTCCTTCGTCAACGCCTTTGAGAACGACGGCAGCGGCATCTTCATCGATGCAGAGATTGAGCGGCTCGTCCGCCCGCTCATGGAGGAGCAGCTGGGTGCTGCCAAGGTCGAATCCATGATCAAGGCCATCCCCGAAAAGCACCGCATTGACATCGACGTCATGCTTCGGGAAAAGGGCGTGGACCACCCCTATCTGCGCTGATTGCAAAATCGATACTGGCTCGATCCCACACGAAAGCACAGCCAACGATATCGTCGCGACGATATCGTTGGCGTTTTTTGTTCAGCAGCGCCTCGATGAAACGCGCGCCCCGCAGGGCGCGCGTTCCTCGCAATGTTTCTCAGCTTTTTTACTACAGCTCCCCGTAGATCTCCTCGTAGCGGGGCAGGCAGTAGTTCATGAACTTGTGCACCTGGCGGTAGAAGAAGACCATCCAGTCGCGGCTGGAGTTGCCGATGGACTCCACGTAGAGGGCCCAGTTGAAGTAGTAGTAGTTGTGGATGGCGGCGTAGGCCAGGAAGTGCAGGCGCTCGACCTCGGAGCACTCGTGGCCCAGGTAGGCGCTCACGATGGTGGCGACGTCGGGGTCGTCGCAGTCGTAGTCGCCGATCACGCGGCCAAAGTCGTAGGCGGGGTCGTTGTAGCCGGCGAACTCCCAGTCGATGATGTCGAAGGTGTCGTCGGTCACCAGCACGTTGTCCGCGTTGATGTCGTTGTGGCACATGCGCTTCTCGAAGCCGTCTTTCTCTGTGTAGGCGTAGAGCTTGTTGATGCGCTCGTGGTCCTTGGCAAAGCGCTGGAAGAGGTTGCCTTTCATCTGGCTGGACAGGCGCATGAGGGCGTCGGAGGCCTCCATGGGGTTGTTGTAGAAGTCCTGCCAGTCCTCCATATGGGCGGACTCGTCGTGCATGGCGCGGATCTTGCGGGCAAGCTCGCACATGAAGTCGACGTCCTTGTAGTACACGCCGGAGAGGTCCTTGCAGTTCTCGCGGAACTTGCTCATCTTGCAGCCGGACTCGTCGATGTAGACATAGGTGGTGTCCGCCCCGGCCTTGGCGGCCAGCTGCTGGGCGCGCACCTCGCGGTCGCGGTAGATGAAGGCCTGGGAGAAATCGCCGGGGTAGCGGAAGATGTACTTGGTGCCCTTCACCACAAAGGTGAACAGGATGTTGGTGAGGCCCTTCTGCAGGATCTGGATGTCCATGATGTCTGCGGGCTCGCAGTCGAGGATCTTGCAGATCTTCTCGTTGACCTTGTCAGAGACGTTGTCCATGAAGAGGCCGTCGATGTTCTGGATCTCCTGCACGCTGTCAAACTCGAGCAGGAACTCCGGGCTGTAGCGGCGGGCGAACATGTCGAGGTCGTCGACGTTGCGGGAGACGAACTCCTCCCAGAAGAGCATGTCGACGCGGAACATACCCAGCTGCTCGCCCAGCAGCTGCTTGAAGCGGTAGGAGAAGGCGGGGTCCATGTAGGCGTGGCCGTAGATGCACTCGCCGGGCTCGCTCTGCGTGAGGACCTCGAGGATGCGGCCGCCGTGGTTCTTGCGGATGACGAGCTCGCGGCTCACGTCCTCCTTGTACTGGGTGGCGTGGAAGGCGCCGTGCTCGTAGGCGGAGAAGGGGTTCTCGACGAAGAAGTTGTCGCAGTTGCAGATGTAGGTGCTGCCCAGCTCCACGCCGTCTGCGGCCAGCGAGAGGATGTTGCCCTTGGTGGGCGCCACGTTGATGGCCAGCATCACGCCGCACTTCTCGACCAGGTAGAAGTACATCTCCTGCTTGTAGCCCACCACCACGGTGATGTCGTCGATGCCGGCCTCCTTGAGCTGGCGGATGGTGCGCTCGATGAGGGTCTCGCCGTCCTTGACGTAGAGGCCCTTGGGAAGCGAGTAGACGGACTTGCTCGAGATGTCGCCGCCGCCTGCGGCCATGATGACGGCGTTCTTGACGCGGTAGGGCTCGATGTCGTTGAGGCCCATGTCGGTAACCTCGCCGTCCTTGATGTAGCCCTTGGCCTCGAGAGACGCCAGGGTGTCCTGGTACTCCTGCTGATCTTCGAAGACGTGGTAGGGCAGGCTCTCGACGGGCTTGCCGGCCAGGAGCAGCTTGATGGCTTCCAGTTCGCGGAACGTGACCATGGAATATCCTTTCGGGGACGGTGAGTTCTGATGCGCAAATTGTGCTCAGGATATTGAACAGAGAGCGTTCGTCTAAGTCAACATCGTATAGAGCACACTCATGAATCATCGCGCTTTCTCCAAAAGAAGTGCTGAATTATCACCTTGTGTTGACTGAGAGGAAACAGCCTGTCATCCTGACGCCATGGATATCGCACACAACATCAAGCGTCGGAGAATGGAGTTGAACCTGTCCCAGCAAGAGCTGGCGCAGGCGGTGGGCTATCGCTCCCGCTCCACCATCGCCAAGATCGAGGGAGGGGAAATCGATCCTCCCCTCTCCAAGCTCATGAGTTTCTCCGTTGCGCTCGACACCAGCGTGGAGGCGCTGCTCACGGGTAGCCGCCCGGCATGGGAGGAGTCCGCCTCTGTGCCTGCGGGGGACGGCAAGGGCAACATCGCCATCATCTTGGCTGGGGGGAAATCCACCAGGAACATGCAGAACATCCCCAACCAGTTCATCAACGTGCTGGGCAAGCCGGTGATCGTCTACTGCCTGGAGGTCTACCAGAGCCACCCCCTCATCGACGATATCTACGTGGTGTGCACGGACGAGTGGAAGGCTATCACCGCCGCCTATGCGCGGCAGTATGGCATCAGCAAGCTGCGCGGCATCGTGCCCGCGGGCGAGACCGGCGTGCTCTCTGTGAGAAACGGCTTGGAGCGGGTGCAGAGAGCCGGCGCCTCGCCCACGACTACTGTCGTGCTCCAGGAGTCTACCAGGCCCTTCGTCACAGAGGAGATGGTCAGCAAGCTGCTGCAGTCGTGCGCCAAGGAGGGTCACGCCATCATCTGCGAGCCCATGAGCGACAACGTGCAGTTCATGCTCGACGGGGGCAGCGCGCGCTACCTCGAGCGCAGCAAGGTGGTCGACCTCCAATCCCCCGAGGCCTACAGGGCGGAGGTGCTGGGCGAGGTCTTTCGGCGGGCGGAGCGGCGGGGCCACCCCCTCAAAGAGAGCTGTACCGGCATGCTGCGCTACAACCTGGGGATGCCGCTCAACTTCTGCGAGGGCACGCACAACAACATCAAGATCGTGCGGCAGGAAGACATCGCCATCTTCACCGCCCTGCTCAAGCACCGCGACTGAGCGCGGGGGCCGCGCTGCGGCTAGAACTCGAAGCCCTCGCTCTTGCTGAGCAGGTAGGCGTTGAACAGGCGCACATCCTCGGGGCTGGTGATCTTGATGTTCATTGAGGAGCCCTTTGAGAAGTAGAGGCGCTTGCCCAGGGCGGCCATGAGGCTGGTGGTGTGGGGGTCGATCTTGTCGAAGATGCCCTTCTCAAAGCCCTCGTCGTAGAGGCTGCGCAGCTCCGCGTACTGGAAGGACTGCGGACTGTTGAGGCCCATCATGCGGTCGCGGTCGTGCCCGATGACGCTGGAGCGGTCGCCGTCAGAGGCGTCCTTCTCCGCCAGGCACAGCACCACGGGGTCGGAGGAGATGCCGTTGCCGAACTCCTGCGCCACGCGGATGGAGTCCTCGATGATGTCGCTGGTGATAAAAGCACCAGCAGCGAAGTGGATGGCAACCACGTCATCCGGGGCGCAGATGCCGGCCAGGGCGTTGAGGCCGTTGATGACGGAGTCCTGGTAGGTGGCGCCGCCCTCGACCACGTACTTGACCTTTGAGAGGCCAAAGCGCTCCACCAGGCGGTGCAGCTCGTCGATGTAGCTGGCGATGCAGACCACCTGCACGGCGTCCACGGCATTGCAGGCTTCGAAGGCCTCCAGGGTATGG
>SFLO01000033.1 GCA_004553405.1 Coriobacteriaceae bacterium | reverse complement strand
GCAGAGGAGCAGGAGCAGATCGTCCTCGAGGAGATAGCAGCCGCTCGCGTGGAGAAGGCCAAGATCGAGGCCAAGGGCAAGGCTCGCCAGGAGGCTGCGGAGAAGGCCGCCGCAGAGGAGGCCGCCAAGGCAGAGGCAGCTGCCAGGGCCGCCCTGCCGGATGAGGAGCTCAGCGAGGAGGAGGTCCTGCTGCGCCGCGCCCGCATCGCCGCGCGCGACGGCGTCCAGCTGCGCCGCACCATGAAGATGGGCATCTTCTTCTCCGCGCTGGGTGTGGTCGAGGCAATCTTCGGCTTCATGGGGGGCAACTTCCTTATCGCCGGTGTGGGCGTGCTGTTGGCTGTCGCCTGCGCCATCTACGTGGTTGTCAACCGCCCGCGCGTCAAGGCGGCGGTGGAGCACTTCAACATCCTCAACGCAGAGCTCGAGGAGTACCGCGTGCGCAACTCCAAGCCCAGCGACGCCCCCAGCGTCGACGAGCTCATCGAAGAGCACGAGCGCAAGAAGCAGGAGAGGCGCGAGAAGCGCTTGCGCTAGGGCCCGCCTGCATCCCATACGCCAACGCGGACAAAGAATGGGACAGTGGGGACGTACCCCGCTGTCCCATTCTTGTGTCACAGGGGTGGGGTAGGATGGATGGCACGAACACGAGGAGAGAGGCCGCGTATGAGCGCAGAGCAGACAGCCGCCCAGGCACCGCAGACCGAAGATCAACCCGCCCCCGGCGGCTACGGGTCTTTGGGCCAGCTGGCAGACCGCATCTGGAATGAGCAGGGAGAAGACGCAGACGGCGCAGACATCTTCGAGGCCTTCATCGAGTGGGCAGAAGCGCGCGGCATCGAGCTGTGGCCCCATCAGGAAGACGCTCTGCTCGCCCTCATGAGCGGCAACCACGTCATCTTGGGCACGCCCACCGGTTCGGGCAAGTCGATGGTGGCGCTGGGCATGCACTTTCTCGCCCTCTGCCGCGACCAGGTCTCCTTCTACACCGCCCCCATCAAGGCCCTGGTGAGCGAGAAGTTCTTCCAGCTGTGCGAGTACTTTGGGCGCGACTTCGTGGGCATGATCACGGGCGACAGCTCCATCAACCCCACGGCCCCCATCATCTGCTGCACGGCAGAGATCCTGGCAAACCGCGCCCTGGCCGAAGGGCCTGGCGCAGACATCTCCTACGCCGCCATGGACGAGTTCCACTTCTATGCAGATGTGGACCGCGGCTGGGCCTGGCAGGTGCCGCTGCTCGAGCTCACCAACACGGGCTTTCTGCTCATGAGCGCCACGCTGGGAGACACCAGCGCCATCGCCGCGCATGTGGAGGAGCGCAGCGGCCGCACGGTCGAGGTCATCGCCAACGCGCCGCGCCCCGTGCCGCTCAGCTTCGAGTACACAGACACCGCCTTGGAGGGCACGGTCGAGCTCGCCTTGCGCGATGGAGACGCCCCCATCTACATCGTGCACTTCTCGCAAGACGCCGCCCTCAACTCCGCCCAGGCGCTGGCGAGCTACGGCGTTGCCAGCAAGGAGCAGCGCGCTGCCATCAAAGACGCCTGCAAGGGCACGAGCTTCAACACGGCCTTTGGCAAGATCTTGCAGCGCCTGCTGGGCTGCGGCGTGGGCGTGCACCACGCGGGCATGCTGCCGCGCTACCGCCTGCTGGTGGAAAAGCTCGCCCAAGAGGGCCTGCTCCCCGTCATCTGCGGCACAGACACCCTGGGCGTGGGCATCAACGTGCCCATCCACACCGTGCTGCTCACCGCCCTCACCAAGTTCGACGGCCGCAAGCAGCGCCGCCTCAACGCGCGCGAGTTCCACCAAATCGCCGGGCGCGCCGGGCGCAGCGGCTTCGACACCGAGGGCATGGTCATCGCCTTGGCCCCAGAGCACGAGATAGAGAACGCCAAGCTCAAGGCCAAGGCCGCCTCAGACCCGAAGAAGCTGCGCAAGCTCAAGCTCAAGAGCGCGCCGGAGAACTTCGTCAACTGGAACCAGACCAGCTTCCAAAACCTCATCGACGCCGTGCCAGAGGCCCTCAAGCCGCGCATGCGCATCACCCACTCCATGGTGCTCAACATGCTCGAGCGCGGCGGGGACGCCCGCCAGCGCGTGGAGGAGCTCATCAGCGCCAGCCACCAGGACGACGCTGGCAAGGACAAGCTGCGCGTGCGGGCAGAGGAGATATTCACCACGCTCATCGACGCCGGCGTGGTCGAGGTCCTCCAAGACGAAGACGGCAACCCGGACTACGTCACCACGGTCGACATGCCGCGCGACTTTGCGCTCGACCAGCCCCTGTCGCCCTTCCTGCTGGCGGCCTTGGAGCTGCTCGACCAAGAGGACGAGAACTACGCGCTCGACCTTGTGAGCATGGTGGAGTCCACGCTCGAGCAGCCGCGCCAGATCCTGCGCGCGCAGGAGCGCCGCGCGCGCGACAAGGCCATGGCCCAGATGAAGGCAGACGGCGTCGACTACGACGAGCGCCTCGAGAAGATTCAGGAGGTTACCTACCCCAAACCGCTCGAGGAGCTGCTGGAGGGCGCCTTCAACATGTACTGCGAGAAGGTCCCCTGGGCGCGCGACTACGAGGTCAACCCCAAGAGCATCCTGCGCGAGATGCTCGAGACGGGCGACACCTTCAAGAGCTACGTGGCGGCCTACGGCATCGCCCGCAGCGAGGGCCTGTTGCTGCGCTACCTGAGCGACGCCTTCCGCGTGCTGGACCGGACCATCCCGCTCGACAAGCGCACCGAGCAGCTCGACGACATCGTCGCCTGGCTGGGCGTGGTGGTGCGCAGCGTCGACTCCTCGCTGGTCGACGAGTGGGCCGGCATGGGAGAGGCTGCCGAGCTCGCCCCGCCCAGCGCGGAGGAGGCAGTGGTGGCAGACCGCCGCGGCATGCGCGTGCTGGTGCGCAACGCCCTCTTCCAGCGCGTGCGCCTGGCCTCCCTGGGCCGCGCAGACGAGCTGGGCCGTCTCGACCTCGACTGGGGCTTTGGCGAGCGCAAGTGGCGCACCGCGCTCGAGGAGTTCTACGAGGCGCACGAGGAGCTGCGCATCGACGCAGACGCCCGCAGCGCCGCCTTCCTCGACATCGACGAGTCCGCAGAGCTCTCTGATCACCGCTGGCACGTGCGCCAGATCTTCTGCGACGGCGAGGGCGACCACGACTTCCGCATCGAGGCAGACGTCGACCTCGATGCCACCCAAGACGGCGGCGAGGTCGTCTTCGCCAACTTCCGCGCGGGCTTCTTCGAGGAGCTCTAGCGCGCTGCTGCCCGCACGGCGCGCGGCTTGAACAGCGCCGCTGCGGGGTGCTAGGATACTAGCCCTGATTTTTCGGTCGAACGAGGAGTGTGCATGGACCAGGTATTCCAAGAAGAGCAGGCCCATCTGACAGAGACCTACGGCAAGCTGCTGCAGATCGAGCAGGAGTCTGCCCAAGCTCTCAAGGCCCGTCTCGACGACGCCGCCGGAGACCGCAAGACCATGATGGAGGAGCTCACCTGGGACTTCTCCGGAGATGTCAACACAGAAACCTACGTCGAGATCGAGTCCGTGCACAAGATCATCGACGCCTACAACCTCGCCATCGACATGGACACAGAGCGCCTCGAGAAGGCCCTGCTGCTCAAGCGCCAGCCCTACTTCGCCAAGGTGAGCCTGCGCTTCAAGCCGGGCGCCCCTGCGCGCGACGTCTACATCGGTGTGGCCGGCATGACAGACGAGCGCGGCCGCCACTTCATCGTCGACTGGCGCAGTCCCGTGGCCGAGGTCTACTACAACCAGGAGAGCGGCCGCACCAGCTACGAGGCCAACGGCCGCACCATCGAGTGCGAGCTGCTCACGCGCCGCCAGTTCGACATCGACCACGACGTCCTCAACGGCTGCTTCGACACCACCATCGCCATCGAGGACCGGCTGCTGCTGCAGTCGCTGGCCCGCCAGCGCAGCGACAAGCTCCAAGACATCACCACCACCATCCAGAAGGAGCAAAACCTCGTGGTGCGCCATAAGGACGTGCCCGCCCTGCTCGTCAACGGCATCGCCGGCTCCGGCAAGACGAGCGTGCTGCTCCAGCGCATCGCCTACCTGCTCTACCAGGAGCGCGACACCCTCGACCCGCGCGACGTCTGGCTGATCACGCCCAACCCGGTGTTCGAGAGCTATATCGCCAACGTCCTGCCGGACATGGGCGAAACCAACCCCCAGACCGTCACCTGGGCGAGCTTCGCCGAGCAGATGGGCGCGGGCAACAGGGGCCTTGGCGGCGACGATGCCGTGCATGCGCTCGAGGAGCTCGACGCCGTGGTGGCCGGCCTCCAGCTGGGCGACGGAGACTTCGCCGACCTCAAGGTCGAAGACGAGGTCGTGGTCTCGGCAACGCAGGTCAAGGCCGCCTGGAACAAGTACCGCAAGTTCCCCGCGGGCCCGCAGCGCTGCTCGCTGGTGGTCGATGAGCTGCTCGACCGCCTGGAGAGCCGCATCAACCGCCTTGCCAAGGACGAGGACACCCAGGTCTATGTGAGCGAGCTCACCCCGGCCGAGCAGCTGCGCTACTTCGGCCAGCACATCGCCGCCATCGACGACGAGGAGATGGAGAGCTACACCCGCCGCTACCTGGAGGCGCGCTACAAGGGCATGGAGGAGCGCATCGAGGCCGCCGAGTGGCTGCGCATCGAGCGCATCGGCATGCGCGCCCTGGGCCGCCAGAGCCTCAGCTCGCCGGAGTGGCTGGGCCTCAAGATCGCGCTCACCGGCATCGTCAACAGCAGCGCGCGCTTCGTCATGGTCGACGAGGTCCAGGACTACTGCACCGCCCAGCTCATGGTGCTGGTACGCTACTTCTCCAACGCGCACTTCCTGCTGCTGGGAGACCCCAACCAGGCCATCACCGAGGGCACTGCGAGCTGGGCGCAGGTGAGGGAGGTCTTCGAGGCCAGCCGCGGTTCTGTCGCCGAATGCGAGCTCATGACGAGCTACCGCTCCTCGCCCGAGATAACGGCGCTCTTCACGCGCCTCATGGACCGCGACGAGCGCCTCAAGACCAACAGCGTGCAGCGCCCCGGCACCCAGCCGGTGGTGCGCGCCTTCGAGGACAAGGCCGCTTGGGAAGACGCCCTGCGCAGCTCCGTGCGCCAGGCTGCCGCCGGCGGGGAGCTCGCGGCGGTGATCGCGGCGGACAAGCGCAGCATGAAGGCGCTCGAGAAACTCCTCGCAGACGAGCCCGTCACCTGCATGGCCAGTGCGGCCAAGCTGCCCTCCCAGGGTGTCGTGCTGGTTGACGTCGCCCTCGCCAAGGGCCTGGAGTTCGACGAGGTCATCATCCCGGATGCCTCTGCCGGCATCTACAAGGAGGCCCCGGTCTGGAGGCACCGCCTTTACACAGCCTTAAGCCGTGCCACCAAACGGTTGACTGTGCTTGCTGCCGGGCAGCTCACAGAGCTGCTACGCTAGCTGCACTGCTTCAAGCGCAAGCTGGGCCCCGGAGCCTGCATCGCTGCAGGCGCCCTGGGGTCCTGTTCGTTCACGCGTGAGAAAGGGGTCGCCATGAACTTCATCGGTCGCTGGATCGCCACCGCCGTCGCTGCCGCCGTCGCGGTCTTCCTCGTACCCGGCATCAGCGTTGTGGGCACGGGCAGCACTGCCGTGAGCGTGATCCTCTTCGCCTTGGTGCTCGCCCTCATCAACGTGAGCATCAAGCCCATCCTGCAGCTGCTGGGCATGCCCATCTCCGTCATCACGCTGGGCCTCTTCTACCTGCTGATCAACGCAGCGCTGCTCTTCCTGGCCTCGTCGATCACCCTGGGGCTCTTCGACACGGGCATCTACATCAGCTCCTGGTTCAGCGGCGTCATCGCGGCCATCGTGATCAGCATCGTCTCCACCTTCGTCTGCGGCATCATCGGCGTCGACGACTAAGCGCCAGCGCCCCGCTGGAGGCGCTGGTCGCGCAAGAAAAAGCGCCCTGGGCACATGCCTGGGGCGCTCACGCTGTCGAGAACCAGACGGTGCTAGCAGATGCGGGGGAGCTGCTCGCCAACGAGCATGTCGAGGATGCGCTGGCTGCCAAAGCCGGTGCGCAGGTAGACGCGCCCCTCGCCCTTGATGACCTCGCCGATGATGGCGGCCTCCTCGCCGTACGTGCTGGCGCGCATGGCTGCCAGTGCGGCGTCGGCTGCCTCGGGCGCCACCACGCAGACCATCTTGCCCTCGTTGGCCACCTGGAAGACGTCGTAGCCCAGCATCTCGCAAGCGCCGCGCACCTGGTCGTGCACCGGGACGTCGAGCTCCTCGATGCGGATGTCCACGCCGCTCATCTGGGCGAACTCGTTGAGCGTGGAGGCCAGGCCGCCGCGCGTGGGGTCGCGGAAGGCCCTCACGCTGCCGGCAGGGCAGGCGTCGAGCACTGCGCCGATGAGGTGGTTGAGCGGGGCGGCGTCGGTCTTGACCTCGGTTTCGAACGAGAGCTCCTCGCGCGTGGAGATGATGGCGATGCCGTGGTCGCCGATGCTGCCACTGATGAGCACCTTGTCGCCGGGGCGCAGGGAGCTGCCGCTCAGCTGCACGCCGGGGCGCATCTCGCCGATGCCGGCGGTGTTGATGTAGACGCCGTCGCCGTGGCCGCGGTTGACCACCTTGGTGTCGCCCGTGACGATCTCGACCCCGGCCTCCTTGGCGGTGGCGGCCATGCTGGCGCAGATGCGGCGCAGGTTTTCCAGCGGGTAGCCCTCCTCGAGCACAAAGCCGCAGCTGAGGTAGCGCGGGATGGCGCCGCTGGTGGCGACGTCGTTGACGGTGCCGCACACGGCCAGGTGCCCGATGTCTCCGCCGGGGAAGAAGTGCGGCGTCACCACAAAGGTGTCCGTAGAGAAGGCCAGGCGCTCGGCGGGGATGGGCAGGACCGCCGCGTCGTCGCCTGCCTTGAGGGTCTCGCCCGCGTAGGCCTCGAAGAAGAGCTGCTCGATGATGTCGCGCATCATCGTGCCGCCGCTCCCGTGGGCCATGAGTACTGTGTCGCTTGTTGCCATGCTATCGCCGTGCCTTTCGCATTCCGTGTGTATTGCAGCGCCCTTGAACGTGATTGTCGCCCCATTATAGGCCGCAGCCCCGTGCGGCTCGCCATGTGGGTGGGTGGCTGGCGTATAATCCCCAAGCTATGTCCCAGCAACACGAACATACCCAGCCTGCCAGCACCGAAGAGCTGCGCCATCACCGCCGCCGTCATCATCCTGGCCCGCCTGGGCTTCTGACCCCGGAAAGGAGGGACCCCATGCGCAACATCGCCTTAAAACTCATGTATAACGGCACCGCCTACCACGGCTGGCAGGTGCAGCGCAACGCCGTCTCCGTCTGCGAGACGCTGCAGAAGGCCCTCCGCCAGATCACGGGGGAGGATGTCCACCTGACGGGCTGCGGCCGGACGGACGCCGGCGTCCACGC
>SFLO01000032.1 GCA_004553405.1 Coriobacteriaceae bacterium | reverse complement strand
GGGCCGAGTGCGACCGTCTCGGAGTCAAGACCGAACCCTCGATGGGCAAGGGCAAGCTCATAGACGCCATCTTCGGAGACTACTGCGAGGACACGCTCATCCAGCCTACCTTCATCACCGACTATCCCGTGGAGATGTCACCTCTGACCAAGCGCCACAGGCAGAATCCCGAGCTGACCGAGAGATTCGAGCTCTTCGTGTGCGGCAAGGAGCTGGCCAACGCCTACTCCGAGCTGAACGACCCCATCGACCAGCTTCAGAGATTCGAGGAGCAGGCAAGGCTCAAGAGCAAGGGCGACGACGAGGCGATGTACATCGATATGGACTTTGTGCGCGCACTCGAGTACGGAATGCCTCCCACCTCGGGACTTGGAATGGGAATTGACCGCCTGACTATGTTCATGACAGGCCAGACCACCATCCAGGATGTGCTCTTCTTCCCCCAGATGAAGCCCGAGAAGATTCTTCGCAAGGAGGATAAGCAGCAGTAATGGCCCTGTTCATTTCTTCGGCACAGAACCCCAGGATCAAGCGCCTTTTGACCCTTCAGCAGAAGGGAAGCGAAAGGCGCAGGTCTTCTCTGTTCGTGCTGGAAGGAAGAAGGGAAATCAGCAGGGCTCTGAGCTGCGGCTACGAGGCAGAGAGCTTTTTCCTCTGTCCTGACATCTGCCCCGGGGAAGACCTTAACCTGGACGAGGATAAAGTCTTCACTGTAAGCCCTGAAGTATACGCCAAAATAGCCTACCGCGAAGGCACCGAGGGGCTTATTGCCGTCCTGAGGAGCAAGGAGCACAGGCTTGAAGACCTCAAGCTGGGAAGCAATCCGCTGATAGCGGTGGTCGAGAGTGTCGAGAAGCCCGGCAATCTGGGCGCGATGATGCGCACCTGCGATGCCTGCGCCCCCTGCCCTGCCTGAACGTCGAGCTCCCAGGGGCAGTCCTGGCTGTGGAAGAGGTCGAGGGGCGGCAGGGCGGCGAGCCGGCGCAGCGCAAAGGCCCTCATGGCGTCTTCGCTGCACGGCTGCGTGGAGGCCAGGCGGCACGTCTCCGCCGCAGCCGCCCCCATCACGCAGCGGTCGTACAGCAGCAGGGCCGGCTGCAGGAGAACCCCGAAGAGGGCGAACAGCAGCGGGATGACGAAGGCCGCCTCGACCGTCGCCTGTCCGCACTCGCGCAGAGGCCTAGTAGAGCAGCACATCGATCACACCGCCTTGGGAGGCGAGGGCGTGGCTGGCATGCGCGCGGGCGATGAGGCCGAACCCTCCCTCGCTCCCAAAGTGCCACAGGGCGCCGAGCCCCATGGCCACAACCAGCAGGGCAGCGGTGACTGCAGCGTACTCGAGCGAAGCCTGCCCGGATTCTGCCAGGTAGCGGGGCCTTCCCATGGCCTACAACCCGTTGACGCCGTCTGCGATGGCGGTCCAGAGCTCTTGGATCTTGCCCTTGAAGGCAGCGATGGCGATCATCGCGATCACGGCGAGCACGCCGACGAGTATCGCGTACTCCGTGGTGCCCTGGCCCTCTTCCAAGATGCGCTTGCAGCGCTGCGCCCTGCACAGGACGAGGGTATGGGCCTTGAGTGCCAGCTGGTACATGTCTGTTCCCTTCTCTTGAAACGAATACTCACGCGGGAGGCAGCAGCGTCATCCCGCGGCAACGCCAGGTGCCGTTGCGGGACGTAGGCGCAGCCCGGTGCCGGCCTACGCGCTCCCCATGAACTGCAGGAGCATGGGGCCCATCACCAGCAGGAGCATGGCGGGCACGATGCACACCCCTGTCGGCACGAGCATCTTCACCGGGGCGCGGGCGACCTTGCGCTCCATGCTCGTGCGGCGCCCCTGCCTGAGCTCGGCTGCCAGGCGCCGCAGCATGCCGGCAAGGGGGGCGCCCTGCTCGACAGCGGGCACCGCGGTATCGGCAAAACGCCTGAGGCCGGGCGAGCCCACAGAGGCAGCCAGGTCCTGGAGCGCCTGGGACCTGCTCACCACCCCGTGGGTCCACTGCTGACGCGCGCCCTCGAGCTTTTCTGCCAGGGGGTTGGAGAAGCGCGAGCAGTAGAGCTCCACGGCGCTGTCGAACGAGAGCCCCGCCTCGGCGCCCATGGCGACGATGTCGCAGAGCATGTCGAGGTGCTGCTCGCAGGCATCGCGCAGGGCCTGCGCGCGGCGGCGGGCCATCCACGAGGGCGCCTTGCGTGCGAGTAGCGCAGCTGCGAGCAGGCAGGGCACAGCGCCCCAGGGGCCGAAGGCAACCGCCGCCACCGCGCTCACAGAGGCGAGCAGCACGAAGAGCAACAGCGGGTCTTCTAAGGCCTCCTCGAGCGCGGGACCCTTGCCGCGGGCACGGGCACGGGCGTGGGAGACGCGCTTGGCGAGCGCTGTTCCCAGCAGGGCCCCGGCGATCCCCGAGCAGGCGAGCGCCGCGGCAAGCAAGAGCAGGGCGGCCATCAGCGATCATCCTCCAGACTCCTGCGCGGCGGCAATGGCGTCCTCATCCGCGGAGGGCAGCTGGATGGCTTCCACGCTGTTTTGCGCGGCGGAAAGCTGGGCCTGGGTGGTCTTGGTTGTGAGCTCTTCTTCAAGCTCCGCGTTCTGCTGCAGCATCCCGGAGACGCTCTCGAGAATCGCCCCCATGGTCCCCCCGCAGCGGTGCTGGACCTCCATCGCCACGGCAAGGCAGGAAAACTCGCTGCCACCCGTGCGCTGCCGCAGGGCCTCCATGGCCTCCTCGAAGCTGCGCCCCGCCTGCATGTCCCACAGGGCCCCTTTGAGCTCGCGCGCCATGGGACCGCTGCTGTTCTTTGCTGCGTACTCGAGCGCCTTGACAAGGGAGTTGCCTGCGTCGAGGGCGATGCAGAGCATGCGCAGCGCCTGGGGCAGCGACTGCCTGAGCTGCTGGCGCCGGCGCCTGCCTTGGGCGCGGGCGACGGCCCTGCGCACCGGGGGCAGGCGGTTGAGCAGCTCCCTCAGGGAGCGCTCTGCCCGCTCGAGGCGCTGCGCGGGCGTCAGCAGGGAGCCGCCGTTGCGGGCGCGCTCGCGGGCAAGCCGTTCGCTGAGACCCGCGCAGGCGCTCCTCCCCAGCTTCCATGCCGCCATGCCGGATGCCGCCAAGGCGCAGCTCAGGGCAGCTGCAGCTGCTGCTTCCATGCGCAGACCTCCTCCTCGCTTGCCACTCCGTCTAGGGGGAGCGCATCCACCCATGCGGGCGCGAGCTCCCAGCGGTAGTCCCCCTCCTGCCGCTGCCAGCTCACGGCTGCCCGGTAGGGGAAGCCCCCGTCAAGCGCGCCAGATCTCACGGCGATCTGGGTCACCCTGCGCTGGCCGTCGCTGCCGCGGTCCTGCTGCACGAAGACGTCCACCGCCGAGAAGATCTGCTCGCGTATGAGCTCTGCCGGCAGGTCCATGCCGTAGCGCACCATCATCACCAGGCGGCTCACCGCCTCTTCGGGGGAGCCGGCATGCAGCGAGGTGAGACTGCCATCGTGACCGGTGCACATCGCCTGGAGCATGTCGAGGGCCTCGGCGCTGCGGCATTCCCCCACGATGATGCGGTCGGGCCTCATCCTCAGGGCGTTCACGACCAGGTCGCGGATGCTCACCTCTCCCCTGCCCTCTGCGTTTGCCATGCGGGCCTCGAGCCTCACCACGTGGGGATGGGTGTCGAACCTCAACTCTGCCGCGTCCTCGATGGTCACCACGCGCTCCCCAGCGGGGATCTGGCTACTCAGGGCGTTGAGCAGGGTGGTCTTGCCCCCACCCGTGCCGCCGCACACGGCGATGTTCTTGCGCGAGCGCACCGCCCAGGCCAACAGCTGTGCCATGGGCTCTGTCATGCTTCCCATCTGTACGAGCTCTTCGAGGGAAAACGAGCTGCTGCGGAACTTGCGAATGGTGAGGGCGGTGCCCACAAGCGAAACAGGCGGGATCACCACGTTGACGCGGTGGCCCTGGGGGAGGCGCGCGTTGACGATGGGCTGCTGCTCGTCGACCCTGCGGCCGAGGGGAGAGACCACCCTGTCGACCACCAGGCGCAGCTGCTCCTCGCTGTCGAAGCACTCCCGGGCGGGGTGCAGGGCGCCGTCGCGCTCGAAGAAGACGCTGCCGGGCCCGTTGACCATGATCTCTGTGACGGAGTCGTCTGCCAGCAGCGGCTCCAAGGGCCCCAGCCCCACGATCATGTCCACCAGCTCGTCGCACAGGCGCTGGCGCTGGGCAGGCCCCAGCTGGCGGAAGTCCCCCGCCGCCATGAGCTGCTGGATGAGCGCCCCGATCTCGCGCGAGGCATGCTCCCTGTCGAGCGCGGCGAGCTGGGCCAGGCGCTGGCTCGAGGTCTCCTGGTAGAGCAGCTGGCGAAGCCTCTCCTTTGCCTGCACGCTCACGGAGAGCTCGGCCGCCTCTTCTTGGGGCTCGACAGCCGGCTGGTCTGCCTGCAGGTAGTCTCCCAGCCTCATTTGAACACCCCCTTTCGCCTGGCGTCTGCAGACTCGAAGCTGCAGCCCACCCGCGGCAGGGCCTGGCGCAGCAGCTCGCGCGCACCGTTGACCGCGGGGTTGTCGCTTGAGAGGAGCTCCTCGATGCCGCCGCAGCGCAGCAGCTCGTCGAGGGGCTCCTTGGAGTCCTGGATGCAACAGACATGGGTGGCGTCGAGAGCGCGCCCTACCTCGCGGGCGCTGAGCGCCGCCTTCGAGCTCCAGCGGTTGAAGACGACCACCATGCGCGTGCGGGGCACCTTGAGCCTGTGGCAAAGCTCGCATGCCTTGAGGGCAGAGGCGACGGAGGAGGGCCGCTGGTCGACCACCATGAGGTAGAGGTCACACTGCAGCAGGAGGCTCGCCGTGTATCCCGACCACATGCCGCCGGTGTCTGCGATGACGAGCTCCCGGCCGCGCCGCATGCGCGGCACTTCCTCGGCCAGGAGGTCCTCGACCTCTTCGGCCACCTCGGGGAAGAGGGGCGCCTTGTAGAGGGAGAAGCCGGGGGCGCACTCCACCGGGGTGCACGCGCGCGGGTCTCCCAGGTTGGGCAGATTGTCATCGAGCCCGAACCAAAAGCCGTAGTCGCCGAACTGGAGGTCTCCCTCGATGAGCGCGGTGTCTATGCCCTGGGACGCCGCAAGCGCCGCGCAGAGCACGGCGACGCTGCTGCGGCCCACACCCCCGCTGCCGCCCACCACGGCGATGAGCGGTGCCAGGGATTCGGCGCGGGTTGCTTCCTCCCTCGATGCCTGCGCCAGCCAGGGGTCCTCCTCGCCACCCAGGTGCGATGGTTCCTCGAGCAGCTCCTCGAGGTGCTCTGAAGACGCCCGGCACGCCAGCTGGGGGTCGCCCCCAGCCTGCAGCTGAGAATCATTCCGCCCCGGGCCCGGTGCAGCCTCTTCCGGCTCGCCTCCGACGCGCTGGGGCCTCCACCCCCCAGCAAAGCCGTAGTAGTCCTGGGCCTTCTGCATGTCCAGCATGATCATGCCTCCTCTGGTGCGGCCTGCCCGCCGGGCAAGACCAGGTGGATGGTCCCCTTGCAGCTTGCAGAGAGCAGCTCGCTCACGCTTTCTGGTGTGACGGCCAGCGTCACCCAGGCGATGGCGGCGGAGCTGCCCTGGTCGACGGCGGCGCTTGTCTCGAGCACGAGGATCTTCTTGCCGAGTAAGGCGATGCGCCCCTCTCCCGTCTCGACGTAGACGTCGACGAAGGAGCCCTCCTGGACGCTGCCGCCCACCGCCAAGACATCATCTGAGGCAACGCTCACGGCCTCGAGCCCCGCAGGGACGCTGATGCGCGAGCTGCCGTCTCCCACGCGGTCCATGACGATGGGCTCGCCTTCCTTGATGTCTTGCTCTGCAACCAGGCCGAACAGCTCGTCGAGCTCTTCGGCGACCTCTGCGCGTGGGAGCAGGTCTGTAAGCCAGCTCATCTGCATCACGTTGGAGGTGCCCAGGGGCGTGCCGGCCCCGATGTCCTGGGTGGCGACCATCACCTGGGCCTGCTCGCCCCCGTAGCGGTCGATGGCGGCCTGGCGCTTGGTGGCAGCCTCGCTGCTCACCGTAGCCGTGTAGGCGAAGACCGCCGCAACGGCCACTGCGGCGCATGCAGCGCCAACAGCGAGCTGCCTTTGCTGGGAGCCAAGACGGAGCATGGGCTGTGCCTCCTTGTTTCCCGGCGGCGCAGGCATGCGCCGCCGGGGCTGATCGGCACCGGCCCCGATGGCCGGTGGGGAGGCGTTTGTACACCCACTCGAACCGAGCAGACTACCCTCGAAACCTATCCGCAAAACCGAATCTGCACAGAACAGAATTTGGATTTCCAACCGCCTGCAACCGAAATCCCCTGCTCACAGGCACGTCTACCCTGCGGCAAGCCCTGTTGAAAGCATGTGGACAAGCCGGCTCCGGCGCGAAAAAAGACAGGCGCGGCACCCGGCAGCTAGCCTAGCGCCCCCACCAGCAGCGCCACCAGGCTGAGCACCCCGTAGATGACGGGCTGGTGCACGAGGTAGAAGGGCAGGCAGTTGCGCCCCACGAAGGCCGCCACCGGCCACGCCTTTTGGCGCGGCAGGCGCAAGCAGCCGGACCCGTCGCGCGGGCACAGGCGCCACAGGAAGTAGCCCGCCAGGTATAAGAAGATCCACGGCAGGAAGGGGACGTAGTCCGTGCTCGCAAAGCCGGGCATCTGGAAGCCCAGCGCCGTGGTGGCCCAGTTGGTGTAGAGGGCGCTGGGCAGTGAGCAGATGTCGAGGCCCTCGAAGCCCAAGGCGCCGCGCGGGATGTCGCGCGCAAGCAGGAAGAGCGCCGCGCTCAGCAGCAGGCCCGCCCATGCCGGTGCCTTGGCCAGCAGCCCCTTGAAGGGCACGAGGACGATCATCGCCGCCCCCATGAAGCTCAGCACCCCGAAGTAGACGGCCTCCTGCGGCATGGCGAGCGCCGTCACAGCCGTCACCAGCAGGCCGCATCCGAAGACCTCCAGGCCGCGGCGCAGCTGGCGGCGCCCCAGGCCCCAGCAAAAACCGCTGATCAGCACGAAGGAGTACAGGATGCTCTGCTGCCACACATAGCCGGGCATGCCGGAAAACCAGGGGGCATCCCAGCCGAAGAGCGCCGTGAGGTCCCACATGGTGTGGAACAGCGCCATGCTGATGAAGACAAGTCCCCTCAGGTTGTCCAGAAAGCAGTACCGCATGCTCACCCAGCAGCGCTAGTGCGTGTGGGTGGTGCCGTCTGCGTGCGTATGAGTGTGGGGGTGGTGGTGCTCGCAAGGGTGCTCATGCTCCGCCCCCACGGTGGTGACCACCAGGTCGCCGTTGAGCACGCCCTTGGTGCCCAGCAGCGCGTCTGCGATGCTGCGCACCTGCTCGCTGCGGCCCTTCATGATGATGACCTCGAGGCAGTTGTGCTCGTCTACGTGCACGTGCGTGCTGCTGACGATGGCGTCGACGTGGGCATGCTGGATGGAGTCGAGCTTGTCGCGCAGGTCTGTGGCGTGGTGGTCGAACACCATGGTGAGGGTGGCGAAGACATAGGCGCCCGGCTCTTCGGTGGTCTCGCGCACGAGGGCGGCGCGCACCAAGTCGCGCACGGCCTCGGAACGGTTGGTGGCCGTCCCGCGGCGCTGGGTGTAGCGGTCAAGCTGTGCCAGCAGGTCTGCCGGCATGGCGACGGTGACGCGTGCGAGCTCGCTGCTCATCTCCTATTCCTCCCCCGCTGCTTCAGGCAGCCCCGGTGCCGCCTCGAGCGCCTCGACAACGGTGTCTGCGAGCGCCTTGATGAGACCGGCGTCTGAGTTGAGGCAGGACACGTAGGTGAAGCTCGCCTCGCGCCCAGCCACCTCCATGTAGCAGCGGCGCAGGTCGCGGCCCACATCGAGGGCGGTCTCCATGTTCTCGGCCACAAAGCCGGGGCAGACCACGGCCACGTCGCGCACGCCCTGGGCCGCCAGCTTCTCCAGAACCGCCGGGGCCAGGGGCTGCAGCCATTTGCGGTTGTCGAAGCGGCTCTGGTAGCACAGGACCACGTCGCCTGCCGGAATGCCCAGGTCGCTAGCCAGATTGGCCGCTGTCTCCTCGCACTGTGTCTTGTAGGGATCGCCTGCCTCGATGTCCTTAACGAGCGTGGAGTGGAAGCTCACCACCAGCTTCGAGCCGGGCTGCCAGGCCCAGCTGCGCGCCACCTGCCGGGCAACGGCGCGGCGCCAGTTGTCATTGAGGTAGAAGCTGCCCGCCTCTACCATCTGGGGGCGCCAGCCGTAGCGCTGGGCCATCGATGCCAGCACCTCGCGCGCACGGGCGAGGCAGGTGCCCGTGCAGGCCTTGACCTGCTGGGGATAGGCGGGCAGGATCACGACGCGGTCCGCCCCCCACACGCGCAGCTCGTGCAGGGCATCGAGCACAGAGGGGTTGCCGTAGCGCTGGCCCACCGCCACGCGCACGTCTTCAGGCAGGCGCCCGCTCAGCTCGACCTCCAGGCGCTGGGCCTGCTTGCCGCAGGCGATGGTGAAGGGCGAGCCCTGGGGCGTCCAGAACTCCTCGTAGCGCGGCAGGGTGCTTTGCGGGCGCTTGGCGAGAATGTGGTTGACGATGTGCTTGCGAATGAACGCGGGCGCGGGGATGATGGCCGGGTCCATCAAGAACTCGTACAGGTAGCTTCGAATAGCGGGGACCGTGGGCTCGTCTGCCGTCCCTGTGTTCATCAAGACAACGCCGATCTTCATACTGGGCCCTTTCTCATGATCTAGGCGCATTATGGCGCGGGCGCGCTACTTCCAGCGCTTTGCATCGGCGGGGTACACCAGCCAGGCGGCGATGTAGCTCAGCACCTGGCAGACGATGATGCAGATGATGCTCACCTGGAAGCCCCAGGCGTCGTTGATGGCGCCCCAGATCAAGCTGCTGAGGCCGATGCCGACATCGTTGGTGAGCAGGAAGAGGGCGTTGGTGGCACCCCAGCGCTCCGGCGGGGTGTTCTTGACGGCAACGCTTTGGTTGAGGGGCAGCGATATCCCCAGGGCAAGGCCGTAGAGCACACCGGAGGCCAGGAAGATCGCCTCGCTTGCGGGAGCGGCCAGCAGCATGGCGCTCTCTGCAAGGGCGCAGACCACCGCCACCGTGTAGGTCTTGATGGCGGGCACCGTGTCCATGAAGCTCTTGGAGCACAGGCGCACGATCACCATGCTCACCGCGCTGACGGTGTAGAAGAGGCCCGCATGCTCGTAGCCCAAGGTGGTGCCGTAGAGGCCGGTGAAGAAGATGCCGAAGCCGAAGGTGGGGCACAGGATGGCCATGGGGATGGCACCGGGCAGCGCGCGCGGCTCGAGGATGTTGAGGGCGTCGCGCAGGGTGCGCTTGGAGGAGGCCCGACAGCTGCCAGCTGCGGGGTCTTCCTGGAGCGCCTCCATCTTGCGGCGGTAGGCGCAGGTGGGCGGCAGCTTGCGCCACGTGCGCTCGTAGCGCGCGTTGAAGGCAATCGCCAGGCCCACGACCCCCACCAGCGACAGGCCCACATAGAGGTTGGTGGCGGGGTCTGTGCCCACGAGGTAGAGCGCCAAGGCGGGGCCGATGCTCATGGAGAGCGCCTGGCCCAGGCCGTGGTAGCCGATGCCCTCGCCCAGGCGGGCGGCGGGCAGCACGCTGGCTGCAGCCGTCGACGCGGCGGTCGTGGCGGCGCCGAAGCCGGCCCCCTGCAGCAGGCGGCTGACGGTGAAGAGCGGCACGCCCTGCACGACAGCAGACATGAAGGTCCCCGCGACCAAGACGGCGATGCCGCCGATGATCACGGCAGAGCAGCGCCCGCCGTCGATGACGGGCCCCACCGCGATGCGGCTCGCGGCCGCCGCGGCCGAAAAGGCCAGTGCCAGGGCGCCGGCGAGGGCCGAGCCGTAGCCCTCCCCCACCAGAAAGACGCTGGTGCCGGAGTTGAGCCCCT
>SFLO01000031.1 GCA_004553405.1 Coriobacteriaceae bacterium | reverse complement strand
GGCGATGCTGTTGGCGGCCTCGTCGTCGAGCGGCGCGGGGACAGCCGCCTCCTCGAGTGCTGCAGCAGCAGGAACGCTCCCCGCTGCCGCCTCCTGCTCGCGCTGGGCGCGGTAGGCCCCGGGGTCGAAGGCGGCCGGCTCCTCTGCTGCGGGGGCGGGCTCGTAGTCTCCGTAGGCGCCGCCCAGCTCCTCGTACTCCGCCGCGTAGGCGTCCTGCGCGGCGTAGTAGCCCTCGTCGAAGCTGGGAGCGGGGGCCGCAGCCTCCGCCGCGCTCACGCTGCCGAAGTCAGCCGGGCCGGCAGCAGCGGGGTTCACCAGCTTGCAGCTGCCCTCGACGCAGTCGAAGGCGACAGGGTGTCCCAGCACGCTGGCGAAGGCATCGCCGATGAGCTGGTGGGCGCCGCCTTGGCTCAGCAGGCGCATGGCGAAGGCGCCCCCTTCGGGGAACACCAGGTGGTAGCTCCCCGCATCTTCTTCGACAGACACGCCGGTGAGCAGGGCGTCGGTGGACTGGTCCTCGCGCTTGACGGCAGCGTGGAGAGCGGCCATGAGGCGCGCGGGCGACATCCCCGAAGGCTCCGCAGCCGGTGCAGCGGAGCTGCCCGCAGGGAAGGCCTCCCCTAAAGGGACGGGGTCCTCCCAAGCGGGCTGGGCGGGCTCGCCCCAGGGCTGGGGCACAGAGGGGTCGTCGTCCCAGGGCAGGTCGGGCCCGGCGTCCTGCGGCACGTACTCGTCCTCGGGCGCCCACTCGTCCTCTGCATGGGGGATGTCGAAGTGGGGTACGCCGGTGGGGCCCACGTCGTCGGGGCGGTGGTCCTGGGGGTCGAAGACAGGCTCGGCTGCCGCGGGGGCGGGCATCTGGGCGGCCGCCTCCATGCCCGCTGCGGCGCCGGCACCCAGGCCGGCGGTGGCGGCGGCGCTGGCCACGGCCTGGGCGGCCATGGCAGAGAGCAGCTCGCCGGAGAGCTTGGGTGCGGGGATGCCGGCCTCGAGGCTCTCGACGCGCTCGGCCAGGGCCTCCAAGCTGAGCTCGCTTTCGGCGCGGCACAGGCGCGCGAGCGCGATCTCGAAGCTCAGACGGGGGTTGGTCGAGTTCCTCAGCTCTGCCAGCAGGTCGCCCGCCGTGCCCAGCGCGCGGTTGAGGCGCTCGGGGCCGCCGAAGGCAGCCGCCTGCTGCTGGTAGCGCGGCAGCTCGGAAACCGGGCAGGAGATGATGCCGTTGACGCCACCGGTGAGCGCGGCGGCGAAGAGGTCGCGCAGGTGGGCGGCGAGGTCGCGCGCCGTCTGCGCGAGGTCGGTGCCGGCGGCCACGCGGCGGTTGAGCCACAGGAAGGCGTTGGCCGTGTCGCGCGCGGCGATGTAGCCGCACAGCTCGAACAGCGCGCCCTGCTCCGTCTGGCCCAGCTGGGCGCGCGCGGCGTCCAGGCCGATGGAGCCGCCGCTTGCCACGGCCACCTGCTCCAAGGCGGTGGTGGCGTCCCTCATGCCGCCGGCGGCCTTGGCCGCGATGAACTCGAGGGCCTCGGGCTGGGCCGAGAAGCCCTCGCCGGCGCAGATGCGCTGCAGGTAGCTGCAGATCTCTGCGATGCTGAAGCGGCGGAAGTCGAAGCGCTGGCAGCGTGACTGTATGGTTTCGGGCACCTTGTGGGGATCTGTCGTGCACATCACGAAGACGACGTGGGCGGGGGGCTCCTCGAGGGTCTTGAGCAGCGCGTTGAAGGCCGCCGTGGAGAGCATGTGGACCTCGTCGATGATGTAGACCTTGTAGCGCCCCCTGGTGGGTGCGAACTGCACGCGCGAGATGATCTCCTCGCGGACGTTTTCCACGCCCGTGCGGCTGGCGGCGTCGAGCTCGTAGACATCCGGGTGGGTGCCCTCGGCGATCTCGAGGCACTGGGGGCAGCTGCCGTCCGGCTGGGCGGTGGGGCCGTGCTCGCACAGCAGGGCCTTGGCCAGCAGGCGGGCGCTGGTGGTCTTGCCGGTGCCCCTGGGTCCGCAGAAGAGGTAGGCGTGCGCCACCTCGCCGCCGGCAACGGCGTTGGCCAGGGTGTTGGTCACGTGCTCCTGGCCCACCACGTCTGCAAAGGTGTTGGGCCTGTACTTGCGGTAGAGAGAGATCGCCATCGACGCTCCTTGGTACGTGCGGGGCGCGCGGGCCCCTTGCTGCCGCACCCGATGATACCCGCACAGCGGCCCGCGCGCGCCCGCGCTTGGGCAATGATTGCCGCCGGCGCCCACGGTAACGGGTATGCAAAGATTTTGTGAGGCCCCTGCCCCGTCCCGCCCGCATGCGGCATAGTGAGACGTCACGCACCCGTCCGAGAGGAACCCATGGAGTTCGTCCACTTCATCATCGCGCTGCTGCAAGACCCCCGCACCTTCATCGCCCAGTGGATCGTCCAGCTGGGCCCCGTGTGGGTCTACTCGCCGCTCTTCCTCATCATCTTCATCGAGACGGGCCTGGTCGTGACGCCCTTCCTCCCGGGCGACTCCCTGCTCTTCTGCATGGGCATCTTCTGCGCAGACGGCGGCGGCCTCAACCTGGGGGTTGCCATCACGCTCATGTGCATCGCCGCGGTCCTGGGCAACACGTCAAACTACTGGATCGGCCGCAAGGCGGGCGAGGCCATCATCAAGAGCGGCAAGGTCAAGGCCCTCACCCCGGAGCGCCTCGAGAAGACCCAGGCCATGCTCGACAAGTACGGCAACTTCGCCGTCTTCCTCACGCGCTTCTTCCCCATCATCCGCACCTTCGCCCCCTTCCTGGCGGGCATGGGCGGCATGCACTTCGGGCGCTTCACGCTCTTCAACGTGCTCGGCGGCGTGTGCTGGGTCTGCGTGTTCACCCTGCTGGGCTACTTCTTCGGCAACGTGCCCTTCGTGGTGGAGCACTTCGAGCTCGTCATCATCGGCATCGTGGTGATCAGCTTCCTGCCCACGGCCTTCGGCCTGGCCAAGGCGGCTCTCGGCAAGAAGAAGTCTGCCTAACAGCCCAAACGCAAAAAAGAGTGCGCCGTATGGGAGTGGGCACCCACCAGAGGCCCCTTATGGCTGCTACGTCCCCGTCCTGACCAGGTTCGAGGTGTGATGCCGCCCAGTCCCATACGGCGCACTCGGTGCACCGGGTTTGCGCTTGCGCGCCGCCAGCCCTACTCTGCGGAGTCCCCGCCGACCGTGGGCTCGGCTTGCGTGTCGCCAGACACTTTATCGAAAACCGTCTTCTTTGTCTCGCCGTTGCCGGCATCCTCGGTGAGCGTGAGGGTCTTCCTGTCCTCGCTGAACTCGTAGGTGCTCGAGCCGCTCATGCCGTCGACGCTGTAGCTGATGACCTTGCCCTTGGCGTCGATCGTGTAGTCGTAGGTGAGGCCGGTGGCCAGCTTCCACTTGTCTGCCGTGAAGACGACGGTAACGGTGGGGTTGGACCCCTCGACACTCCACACGCCCTGGAGGTCCTTGGCGTCTGCGCTGCCGGAGCAGCCGGCTGCGCCCATCAGGCAGGCTGTGAGGGCCAGTGCGGATGCGCCTGCTGCGATTGCCTTGAGTTTCATGTGCGCCTCCTTCGTGCTCGGCGGGCCGTGTGCCCTGCACCGATTCTACTTGGCGTCCTCGTCCTCGTCGTCGTCATCGTCGAAGTTCAAGAAACCGTCATCATCGCCCGGGCGCTTCTTGCGGTCGGGGAAGAGGATGCGCGTCTTGCGCTCGGCCACGACAGCCACGATGAAGAAGATGAGCAGGCCCACCCCCAAGACGATCATCACGCCGCCGGTGAGGCCGAACTTGTCGAAGAGCCCGTTGAGGATGGTGCCCTCCTGCAGGCTGTTGAGGAAATCCCACATGTGCGTTCCTTTGTGTGCGCGCTGCGGTGCCCCTGGGACCCGCTGCCACATGCCGATATCTTGCGAATAGTACCGCAAACCGAGCCCCAACAGGCCTTCCTTCCTGCGAGCGCTATACTTGCAACGCAAAATCGACAGCACCAAGCGAACAAGCTGGAGGAATCATGCTCGACATTCGCTTTATCCGCGAGAACCCCGAGAAGGTCGCGGAAAACTGCAAGAACCGCAACAACAAGTGGGACATCAACGTCTTCCTCGACACAGACGCCAAGCGCCGCGAGATCATCGGCCAGGTCGAGGCCCTCAAGGCCGAGCGCAATACCGCCTCCAAGGAGATCGGTGCCATGATGAAGGCCGGCCAGAAGGAGGAGGCAGAGGCCAAGAAGGAGGCCATGCGCCTGGTGGGCGACAAGATCGCCGAGCTCGACGCACAGCAGGCCGAAATCGACGCCCAGCTCAAGGCCCTGGCCATGAGCGTGCCCAACATGTGCTCCGAGAAGACCCCCGTGGGCGCCAGCGAGGATGACAACCCCGAGGTCCGCCGCTGGGGCACCCCCCGCGAGTTCGACTTCGACTTCAAGCCCCACTGGGACCTCGGCCCCGAGCTGGGCATCATCGACTTCGAGCGCGGCGTCAAGCTGGCCCACAGCCGCTTCTCTGTGCTGAAGGGCAAGGGTGCCCGCCTCGAGCGCGCCCTCATCAACTACATGCTCGACGTCCACCTGGACCGCGGCGCCACCGAGTTCTGGGTCCCCTCCCTGGCTAACAAGGACACCCTCACCGGCACCGGCCAGCTGCCCAAGTTCGAAGAGGACCTCTTCAAGACCACCGAGGGCCTCTACCTCATCCCCACCGCAGAGGTCCAGCTCACCAACCTGCACCGCGACGAGCTGCTCGAAGGCGCAGAGCTCCCCTTCCGCTACTGCGGCTACACCCCCTGCTTCCGCGAGGAGGCCGGCTCCGCTGGCCGCGATACCCGCGGCCTGATCCGCGCCCATCAGTTCGACAAGGTCGAGATGGTGCGCTTCGCCAAGCCGGAGGAGTCCGACGCCGAGCTCGAGGACATGACCTATGAGGCAGAGCTCGTGCTCCAGGGCCTGGGCCTCCCCTACCGCGTCATCAGCCTGTGCACCGGCGACATCGGCTTCTCTGCCCGCCAGACCTACGACCTCGAGGTGTGGCTGCCCAGCTACAACGCCTACAAGGAGATCTCCAGCTGCTCCAACTGCGGCGACTTCCAGGCACGCCGCGCCAACATCAAGTACAAGGATGCCGAAGGCAAGAAGCACTTTGCCCACACCCTCAACGGCTCCGGCCTGGCCGTGGGCCGCACCATGGCCGCCGTCATCGAGAACTACCAGAACGCAGACGGCACCATCACCGTGCCCGAGGCCCTGCGCCCCTACATGGGCTGCGATGTGATCGAGGGCTTCTAAGCCGCGGTCTCGCCCTGAGCGCACAGGAGGCCGGTCCCTCGCGGGCCGGCCTCCTTTTTTGCGGCTGTCTTTTGAAGCTGTCGGGAGAAACAAAAATGGCCCCCGTCTGGGAGCCACCTGAGTTTGAATGGTGCGGGCGAGAGGAGTTGAACCTCCACGGGGTTGCCCCCACATGGACCTGAACCATGCGCGTCTGCCATTCCGCCACGCCCGCGTGACGCGCTCGATGCGCAAGACGGAATAATACCAGCTTCCTGCGCCTGCGCAAGTGTCAATTCTGAAAAACTGCCGAAACTAGCCCTATAATCCTTCTTCACACCCTGAAAGCGAGGATTTCCATGGCCCAGACAGACCACATCTTCTTTGCAACCTACGCCCGCCTGGACAAGACCTGCGGAGACCGCAGCAGCACCATCAAGGGCGAGGCCTACGCCGTGGGAGCAGAGCTGGCCTTCAGCACAGACAGCTACGTCTCCGAAAGGGGTAAGGACTACCCCATCGGCATCGTGAGCAGCGCAGGCGGCGAGGTCGCCGGCTTCCTGCCCGCCAACCAGGTCACCCGCTTCTGCAGGCTCGCAGAGAAGGGCTGGACCATCCGCGTGGTCTGCAGCGCCGTGGGCTACAACAGCGATGTGAGCTACTGGCTCGAGGTCGCGCTCATCGCCTGCGAGCCCCAGTACGCCGCCGCCCTTGAGCCCTTTGTGAAGGGCGTGGCCGAGCGCATCGGGAAGGGCGAGCGCCCGGACATCCGCCTCAACCCCAAGCTCATCGAAGAGGCCCTGGAAGACCCCACGCTCTACACCCGCCTCAAGAAGACCCCCTACCCCAAGCTTCCCAAGGGCGAGGTCTACTACAAGAAGGAGCGCACCGCCACCGAGGCCATGATCGTGGCCGGCGCCAACAACAACCCGGGCTGCTGGGCCGGCACCGTCCTCTTCTACGTGGGCGCGATCGCCGTCGTGGCCGCCTTCGTCTGGTTCCTCTTCTTCCGCTAAGCCCGGTACCCGCACCCGCCCACAGCAAGGAGTCACATGCTTTCCGAACGCCTGCTCTCCAACGTCGTCAAGGTCATGAACAGCCATTACCTCGACATGAAGCCCGCCCAGGGCAAGCTGCCCGGCCCCAACCCCGGCCAGCGCTACATGCTCTACGCGCACGTGCCCTTCTGCGAGCGCCTGTGCCCCTACTGCAGCTTCAACCGCTTCCCCTTCCAGGAAGACAAGGCCCGCGCCTACTTCGACAACCTGCGCACAGAGATGCGCATGCTGGCAGATATGGGCTACAACTTCGACAGCATGTACGTCGGCGGCGGCACCCCCACCATCCTCATGGACGAGCTGGCCGAAACCATCCGCCAGGCGCGCTACCTCTTCGACATCCAAGAGGTCTCGAGCGAAACCAACCCCAACCACCTGATTCCCAGCCACCTCGAGCAGCTGCAGGGCATGGTGCAGCGCCTGAGCGTGGGCGTGCAGAGCTTCGACAACGGCCTGCTCAAGCAGATGGACCGCTTTGAGAAGTACGGAGACGCAGACACCATCCTCGAGCGCATCCGCTCCTGCGCAGACGCCAAGATCTTCAAGAGCCTCAACGTCGACATGATCTTCAACTTCCCCGCGCAGACCGAGGACATGCTCATCCGCGACATGGCCTACATCATGGAAAGCCACTGCAACCAGACCACCTTCTACCCGCTGATGGCGAGCCCCGCCGTCGAGCGCAGCCTGGCAGCCACCGTGGGCAAGGTCGACTACAGCCGCGAGCAGCGCTTCTACGAGATCATCTGCAAGGGCCTCACCGAAGGCGACGACGCCCCCTTCACCTTCGGCAGCTGCTGGACCTTCAACACGGCCCAGCAGTCCATGATCGACGAGTACATCGTCGACTACGAGGAGTACCCCGCCATCGGCAGCGGCGGCATGACCCTGCTCAACGGCACCTACTACATCAACAGCTTCTCGCTGCGCGAGTACGACGAGTGCATCAAGCGCGGCGACATGAGCATCATGGGCGCCACCACCTTCAACAAGCGCGACCTCATGCGCTACCGCTTCATGATGCAGCTCTTCGGCCTGAGGCTCGACAAGCGCCAGTGGAGGCGCGACTTCGGCTGCAGCGTGGCGGCCGGCCTGCCGGCGGAATACGCCTTCATGAAGGGCGTGGGCGCCTTCGACGTCGACGACGACGAGCAGAT
>SFLO01000030.1 GCA_004553405.1 Coriobacteriaceae bacterium | reverse complement strand
CGTCGGCAAGGCGGCGCACGCGGGCTGTGCTCCCTGGGAGGGCGTCCACGCCATCGCCGCGGCGTCGCGCGCGGTGAGCCTCATGCAGGAGCGCGGGCTGCTGGGCGCCTTTGCCGAGCATGCGGCCGCCAACATCGGCACCATCAGCGGCGGCACGGCCAACAACGTGGTGCCGCCCCTGTGCACGCTCACCGGCGAGTGCCGCGCCGTCAAGCGCGAGCTGGCTGAGGAAAACAAGGCCGCCATGATCGCCTGCCTGGAGGAGGGCGCCGCCAGCGTGGGCGCGCAGCTCGAGCAGGAGTGGGAGCTGGAGTACGACGGCTTCCTCTACGGCGAGGACGAGCCCGCTGTGCAGCTCATCAAGCGCGCCGCGGAGTCCTGCGGCCTGCCCTTCTGGACGGAGGTGAGCGCCGGCGGCAGTGACGCCAACATCTTCGCCAGCCGCGACGTGACGCCCGTCGTGGTAGCCACCGGCATGACCAAGTTCCACAGCGTGGAGGAGTGCCTCAAGGTGCGCGACCTGGAGGACACCGCCCGCATCGCCGAGGCCATCGTGCGCGCGGCGGGGGAGTAGGCCCGCCATGCCCCGCGAGCTCAAGGCCCGCAAGGACGCAGACCCCGGCCCCTACCGCCCCTTCCTCGAGGACTTCCTCGTCTACCTGGCGGTGGAGCGCGGCTTCTCGCAGGCCACCATCGACGCCTACCGCCGCGACCTCACGGACTACCTGGGCTTTCTGCACGCCCGCGGGCTGGATTCCTTCGAGCAGCTGCAGCGCAGCGACGTCACCGACTACCTGGGCGACCTCGGCGAGCGCGGCTACGCCGCCAGCAGCACCAACCGCCACATGGCCGCGGCCAAGAGCTTCCACCGCTTCTGCGTGCGCGAGGGCATCACAGACGCCGACCCCATCAGCAGCGTGCCCCTGCCCAAGCGCCCGGAGCGCCTGCCGGACACCCTCTCGGTGACGCAGGTGGGCCGCCTGCTGGACCAGCCCTTCCCGCTCACGCCCGCCGGCCTGCGCGACCACGCCATGCTCGAGATGCTCTACGGCTGCGGCCTGCGCGTGAGCGAGCTCACCGGCCTGAGCTTTGCGAGCCTGCTGCTAGACGACGGCCTGATCCGCGTGCAGGGCAAGGGCGGCAAGGAGCGCGTGGTGCCGTTCATGGGCAGCGCCCTGAGCAGCCTGGAGGACTACCTCATGGACGGCCGCCCCAACCTGCGCTGCGCCAAGCCCGGCTGCCCCCAGGACCCCCAGGCCGTCTTCCTCAACGCCCGCGGCGGCAGGATCACGCGCCGCTCTGTGATGAGCCTGGTGGAAAAGTACGGCCGCGCGGTGGGTCTGCCCGGCCTGCACCCCCACCTGCTGCGCCACAGCTTTGCCACCCACATGCTCGAGGGCGGGGCCGACCTGCGCATGCTGCAGGAGATGCTCGGCCACAGCGACATCTCGACCACCCAGATCTACACGCACGTGGACCGCTCGCACATACGGGCGGAGTACCTCTCTGCCCACCCGCGCGCCCGCTCCTAGCCCCGCGCCTGCCACAAACCGCCCGCGAGCGGCGCGTTCTATTAAGAGCTTGTTACAAGCCCGCGCCCCGGCCGCGGTGAAACTCTGACGAAACAATCCCCCCATAGAGTGGCAAAAAGCGGCTCGCGCCCCAGCCCCAGCGCTGCGGCAGCCGGCCCACCCACCAGCCAATCTCCAGGGAGGGAGTATCAATGCTGAGGAGAGAGGGTGACATCCACATCCCGTCCGGATGCGCGATCAGCGCGATCATGGACCGCAGCGGCACGCGCCACGACGGCACGGACATCATCAAGTCCATCGCGCTGATGCACGACCGCGGCAACGGCCTGGGCGGCGGCTTCGCTGCCTACGGCATCTACCCCGAGTACAAGGACCTCTACGCCTTCCACATCTTCTTGGAAGACAAGCAGGCCCGCCTCGAGGTGCAAAGCTACATCGAGGAGAAGTTCAAGCTCGAGGCGAGCGAGAAGCTCCCCACCCGCAAGGTGGCCACCATCAAGGACGCGCCCCTCATCTGGCGCTTCTTCGTCGCGCCCAAGCCCGACCACGTCAAAGACGAGGCAGACGGCGACGAAGAGCAGTACGTGATGAACTGCGTCATGCACATCAACACCCACATCAGGGGCGCCTTCGTGAGCTCGTCTGGCAAGGACATGGGCGCCTTCAAGGGCGTGGGCTACCCCGAGGAGATGGGCGAGTTCTATCGCTTGGAGGACTACAAGGCCTGGCTGTGGACGGCGCACGGGCGCTTTCCCACCAACACCCCGGGCTGGTGGGGCGGCGCGCACCCCTTCACGCTGCTCAACTGGTCCATCGTCCACAACGGCGAGATCAGCTCCTATGACGCCAACCGCCGCTACATCGAGCAGTTTGGCTACGACTGCGCCCTGGCGACCGACACCGAGGCCATCACCTACATCTTCGACCACCTGGTGCGCCAGCACGGCCTGTCCCTCGAGACCGCGGCCCACATCATGTGCGCGCCCGGCTGGGACGAGATCGACCGCATGCCGGCAGACGCGAAGGCCTACGAGACGGCCATCCGCCAGGTCTACGGCCCCTGCCTGGTCAACGGCCCCTTCTCGGTCATCCTGGGCACCGGCGACGGCATGATGGCCCTCAACGACCGCCTCAAGCTGCGCGCCCTCATGCGCGCCGAGAAGGGCGACATCGTCTACTTCGCCTCTGAGGAAAGCGCCATCCGCGTCGTCTGCGAGGACGCCGAGAACCTGCGCGCCGTGGGCGGCGGCGTGCCCGAGATCGTCAAGCTCTACTCCGCAGAGAGGGGGAACTAGCCATGCCCATCAACTACCTCCTGCCTGCCTTCCTGGTCGAGCGCGACACCAACCGCTGCATCAAGTGCGGCGCCTGCGCGCGCCAGTGCTCCAACGAGACGCACTACAAAGACGAGGACCTCGACATCATGTGCGTGCACGAGGAGCGCTGCGTCAACTGCCAGCGCTGCGTGACCATCTGCCCCACCCACGCGCTCACCATCAAGAGGCACGAGCAGGCGCAGCCGCTGTCCAACAACTGGACCGGCGGCTACATCCAAGACATCGCAGCCCAGGCCCAGGGCGGCGCCGTGCTGCTGAGCTCCATGGGCACCCAGAAGAACTACCCCGTCTACTGGGACCACATGCTGCTCAACGCGTCTCAGGTGACCAACCCCTCGATCGACCCGCTGCGCGAGCCCATGGAGACCAAGGTCATCCTGGGCCGCAAGCCCGAAAAGCTCGTCGTCGACGAGAAGACCAAGACCATCAAGACCCCCATGTACCCCAGCCGCACCCTGGGCGTGCCCATCATGTTCTCGGCCATGTCCTTCGGCTCCATCAGCCTCAACGCCCAGAAGTCCATGGCGCTGGCGGCCCGCGAGCTGGGCACCTTCTTCAACACCGGCGAGGGCGGCCTGCACCAGGACCTACGCGAGTTCCATGACAACTGCATCGTCCAGGTGGCGTCCGGCCGCTTCGGCGTCGACCGCGACTACCTCGAGCAGGCCTCCATCATCGAGATCAAGATCGGCCAGGGCGCCAAGCCCGGCATCGGCGGCCACCTGCCCGGCGAGAAGATCAACGACGAGGTCTCGCGCACCCGCATGATCCCCAAGGGCACAGACGCCATCTCGCCCGCACCGCACCACGACATCTACTCCATCGAGGACCTCCGCCAGCTGATCTACTCGCTCAAGGAGGCCACCGAGTACACCAAGCCCGTCTCCGTCAAGATCGCTGCCGTGCACAACGCCCCGGCCATCGCCTCTGGCATGGCCCGCGCCGGCGCCGACATCATCGTCATCGACGGCTTCCGCGGCGGCACCGGCGCTGCGCCCACCCGCATCAAGGACAACGTGGGCATCCCCATCGAGCTCGCCTTGGCGAGCGTGGACCAGCGCCTGCGCGACGAGGGCATCCGCAACCGCGTGAGCCTGGTGCCCGCCGGATCGTTCCGCTGCAGCGCAGACATCGTCAAGGCCATCGCCCTGGGCGCAGACGCCGTCTACTGCGCGAGCGCCCCGCTCATCGCCATGGGCTGCCACATGTGCCAGTCGTGCAACAAGGGCAAGTGCAACTGGGGCATCGCCACCCAGCGCCCGGAGCTCACCCGCCGCCTGCGCCCGGAGGTCGCGTCCCAGCGCATCGTCAACCTCGTCACCGCCTGGAACCACGAGATCCAGGAGATGCTCGGCGGCATGGGCATCAACGCCATCGAGTCGCTGCGCGGCAACCGCCTCATGCTCCGCGGCATAGGCCTCAACGAAAAGGAGCTCGAGGTGCTCGGCATCAAGTACGCAGGGGAGGTGATGTAGGTGAAACGCATCTACGCATTCGAGGAGCGCTGCCTCAACTGCCGCCTGTGCGAGGTGGCCTGCAAGACGGCACACTCCAAGTCCGGCGACACCTTCAAGGCCTACATGCTCGAAAACGCCCTTCCCGGCCGCGTGCACGTCGAGGGCGACAACCAGCTCTCCGTCGCCGTCAACTGCCGCCACTGCAGCCACCCCAACTGCGTGAGCGGCTGCATATCCGGCGCGCTGAGTAAGGACCCGGTCACCGGCATCGTCACCTGCGACACCGCCAAGTGCGTGGCCTGCCGCACCTGCGTTGCCATGTGCCCCTTCGGTGCGGTCACCGTCATCGAGAAGGCCCACAAGTGCGACCTGTGCACCACCGGCCACGGCAACGGCGACCCGGCCTGCGTGCGCGCCTGCATCAACGGCGCCCTCATCTTCGTCGAGTCTGACGAAGAGCAGGTCAAGGCAGTCGAAGACAACGTCTCTGGAAGGGGGCTGTAGCCATGGCAGTCAAGTACCTGGTCCTGGGCAACTCCTCTGCGGCCTGCGCTGCAGTCGACGCCATCCGCGAAAACGACCCCGAGGGCAGCATCACCATGTGCTCGCCCGAGCCCTACAACGCCTACGGCACCCCGCTGGTGAGCTACGTGGTCAAGGGCACGTCCACGCTCGAGACCGCCTACATCCGCAAGGAGGAGTGGTACCAGCGCCACAAGATCACCCGCCTGTTCGGCCCGGGCAAGGCCGGCGTCAAGCTCGATGCCGCCGCCCACACCGTCACCTTGGAAGACGGCACGCAGATCGAGTACGAGAAGTGCCTGGTCGCCACCGGGTCCGTCCCCTTCACCCCGCCCTTCAAGGGCCTGCCGGAGAACGCGCTCAACCGCTTCACCTTCCTCACCATGGACAAGGCCCTGGGCGTGAATGCCTACATCGCCAAGCTCAAGGAGGAGAAGGGCGCCGACTACCCCGTCAAGGCCGTGGTGATCGGCGGCGGCCTCATCGGCGGCAAGGCGGCCGAGGGCCTGGCCTACCGCTGCGACAGCGTCACCGTGCTCGAGTTCGCCCCGCGCATGCTGCAGGCGGTGCTCGACGACAAGGGCAGCGCCATGCTGCAGGACAAGTGGCGCGAGCACGGCGTGACCCCCATGCCCGGCTACACCACCGAGCTCATCTACACCAACAACGACGGCACCCTGGTCACCGGCTGCAACCTGGTCCAGGTGAAGTACGGCGACGACGGCAAGCCCTACACAGAGCAGGTGGGCTCGCTCGAATGCAACATCCTCATCACCGCCGTGGGCGTGCGCCCCAACTCCGCCATCCTCGTCGAGGCCGGCGCAGAACAGGGTCGTGGCATCATCTGCGACAAGCACATGGCCACGAGCCTGCCCGACGTCTACGCCGCAGGCGACCTCACCAGCGTCCACAACACCCTCACCGGCGGCGAGGCACCCCTCGCCCTGTGGCCCAACGCCAACGCACAGGGCCGCGTTGCCGGCTGCGCCATGAGCGGCGACATGGAGCACACCTACAACGGCTCGTTCGCCATCAACGCCGTGGGCTTCTTCGACGACGTCTCGATCCTCAGCTGCGGCGTCAACCCCCGCGACAACGAGATGGACCAGTACGAGGTCAAGCTCTACGTTGACGAGGAGAAGTGCCAGTACGTGCGCTTTGTCTGCAAGGACGGCCTGCTCTACGGCTACATCCTCATGAACCGCCCGGACGGCGCCGGCATCTACAGCCAGGTGATCAGGGAGCGCATCCCGCTTTCCGAGCTGCCGGCAGACGTGTTCGAGCGCCCCATACAGGAGCTGGACCTGCCCATGTACTTCCGCAAGCGCAACATGCGCAAGGGCTTCGATGGAGGTGAAGCGTAAGATGACCAAGGAGATCGAGGTCGAACTGACCTACTACCGCGAGCTCAATCAGGAGATCCGCGACTGCATCCGCGCAGGCGAGACCGAGTTCAAGCTCACCCGCGTCTTTGGGCAGCGCTACATCGGCGACGCCCTGCAGGCCCCCGTGCACATCGACATCACGGGCACCCCGGGCAACGACATGGCGGCCTTCATGGACGGCGCCACCATCGAGGTGCACGGCAACGGCCAGGACCAGGTGGCCAACACCATGAACGACGGCACCATCATCATCCACGGCCGCTGCGGCGATGCCACCGGCTACGGCATGCGCGGCGGCAGCGTCTACATCCGCGACAGCGTGGGCTGGCGCAACGGCATCCACATGAAGCAGTACCAGGACAAGTGCCCCACCCTGGTGATCGGCGGCGACGCCGGCGCCTTCTTGGGCGAGTACATGGCCGGCGGCATCATCTTGCTGCTGGGCAAGCCAGAGAAGTACGTGGGCAACGGCATGCACGGCGGCATGATCTACCTGGCCGAGCCTCTGCCCGACCACATGGTCAACGAGGGCCTCATCCAAGAGGAGCTCGAGGACTTCGACCGCGCCAAGATCCAGGAGCTGCTGGACAACTACAACGCCTACTTCGGCCGCGACGAGCAGATAACGCCCTCGTTCCGCCGCCTGCACCCCGCCAGCAGCCGCCCCTACGCCGGCATGTACACCTAGGCCGCACGCTGCACGCACCCCGCTTTTACCAAGGGGCCGCCCACCCTCCCGGGCGGCCCCTTCTGTTCTTCAGAAAATGCTTGCGCTGGCCGGTGCGCGCCGTTATCATGGACAGGCTTGTGTAAATTGCGCTGGTCGGTAACCAGCGCGTCGTTAAGGAGACTTAATGAAGCCCAACATTCATCCCGAGTACGTGGAGTGCACCGTTCGCTGCTCTTGCGGCAACACCTTCAAGACCCACTCCACCAAGAGCGAGATCGTCGTCGAGCTCTGCAACGAGTGCCATCCCTTCTTCACCGGTCAGCAGAAGTTCGTCGACACCGGTGGACGCGTCCAGCGCTTTGCCGACAAGTTCGGTGGCGCCGCTGCCCGCGTCAAGGAGCAGGAGGCCGCCAAGAAGGCTGCCAAGGCCGCTGCCGCTGCAGCCGCCGAGGAGGCCAAGAAGGCCGAGCGCGAGGCCAAGGCTGCTGCCAAGGCTGCACGCGCTGCCGAGTACGCCGCCAACGCCTGAGCACAAGGCATTGCGAGGGTCGTCCCGCTGGGGCGGCCCTCTTGCTTTATGCGGCTTATGCGGCGCTCACCTTGCAGCGCCGCCCTTCAGTGCTAAGGCTTGGCAACGCTTGCGGGGCAGCGCGGGCCTTGCGGGTATCATGTGCGGATACGCCAAAAGAGAGGAGACCCCTGTGAACGTGGAGCTTCTGTACCATACGCCCGACCCAGAGCGCGCCGTGGCAACCGCCGCGCGCCTGTGCTATGCCCCCGTGGGCGCCGCCGAGCTGATGGAGACCCTCTCCGAGGAGAAGATCCGCAAGGTGCTCTCCACCATCATGCGCAGCGGCCACCACTCCACCCTCGAGCACGCCAGCTACACCTTTGCCGTCGACGGCATATCGCGCGCGTGCAGCCACCAGCTGGTGCGCCACCGCCTGGCCAGCTACAACCAGCAGTCGCAGCGCTACGTCACCTTCAAGGAGGAGCCCGACTTCATCTTGCCCGCCAGCGTTGTCGAGGCCGGTGCCCAGGAGGAGTACGAGCAGGCCGTGAAGGACGCCTTTGCCGCCTACGACCGCCTGATCAAGCTGGGCATCCCCGCAGAGGACGCGCGCTACCTGCTGCCCAACGCCTGCGAGACCAAGATCGTCATCACCATGAACATCCGCGAGCTGCTGCACTTCTTCAGCCTGCGCTGCTGCAACCGCGCCCAGTGGGAGATCCGCGAGATGGCCTGCCGCATGCTCGAGCTGGCGCGCCCCACCGCCCCCTACATCTTCCAGGCCGCCGGCCCCGGCTGCGTGCGCGGCGCCTGCCCGGAGGGCGCCATGTGCTGCGGCCAGCCTTGGGAGGAGGTCGCCCGCTAGATGAGCACCAGCATCCAGAACACCCCCCAGCCGCCCGAAGAGC
>SFLO01000029.1 GCA_004553405.1 Coriobacteriaceae bacterium | reverse complement strand
GATGCTCAAAAAATTGATAAGGTATGAAAAGAATGTCTGCTGCGCTATGCCGATAAGGCACGCCGCCGCAAGGCAGATATACAGCGCGGGATTGGCGCGTATATTCCCGGGCTTGAAGCCGTAAAAGAAGCCGCCCGCAGCCATATCCGCGCGCCCAAGCGCCGGGGCATCCTTCAGCATGAAAAGGGCTATAATGCCCGCGACTATCGGAATTATGCCAAGTGTTATGAAGAATGCGGCATTGGATTCGGCATGGGCGTCATACATGGAGCCAAGGCCGATGAAAACTATTACCACGGCGAACACGGGCAACACGGAAAGCACCGAATTTACCCGCCCGCGGTTGCCGCTGTTTGTATTGCCCGCGACCCAGGCGTTGAACGCGGCGTCGTTTGAGGTTGACCCGGCAACGGTCATTATGCAATCGAAAACAATAAGCAGCGCCGCCGTGAGCGCAACGCCTCCCGCCTCAACACGCATTGGCAAAAGGGCGAAAAGCATTATTGTAACGCCCCACGCCATATAGCCGAAGGCTATATACGGCTTGCGCTTACCGCTGCGGTCGCACAGGCCGCCGGCTATAACCGTGGTTGCCGTGGCGGTAAGGGCGGAAAGGATGACCATCAGCGTTGTTACAAGATAGGCCATGTCCGCCCGGCCGGAATTGGCGAATATATCCTGCGCAAGGGTGGCGAAATACATGTTTTCAACTATCCATGCCACCTGCCCCACAAGACCGAAAAATATTGCCGCGAACCATATCCGTGCGCCCACGCCGCTTTTGCTTTTCATAAGGGTCTCCTTTATTCTTTGGTGCAATTCTGCTGCCAGCGCCAGCCGTCGCGGCACATATCCTGCAATGTTTTTTCCGCGCGCCAGTTCAGCATGCGCGCCGCCTTTTCGGTTCCGGCGTAGCAGGTGGCTATGTCTCCGGCGCGGCGCTCGGCTATGCGGTAGGGTATCTTTATGCCGTTGGCCTGCTCAAAAGCGTGAACAAGCTCCAGCACGCTTGTGCCCTTGCCCGTGCCAAGGTTGAATATTTCAGTGCCCTTGTGATCAGCCGCGTATTTAAGCGCAGCAACATGCCCGCGCGCAAGGTCCACAATGTGTATATAATCGCGCACGCCAGTGCCGTCCGGCGTGGGATAATCGTTGCCGAACACGCTAAGCTCCTTGCGTATGCCCGCGGCAGTTTGGGTGATATAGGGCATAAGGTTGTTCGGTATGCCGTTGGGCTTTTCGCCTATAAGGCCGCTTTCGTGCGCGCCTATGGGGTTGAAATATCTGAGCAGCACAACGCTCAGGCTCTTATCCGCAAAGGCCGTGTCCTTCAATATTTCCTCTATAAAATACTTGGTTTTGCCGTATGGATTGGTGCAGTCGCCCGCGCTCATGTCCTCGGTAAAGGGCGCTGTGTGGCTGCCGCCGTATACCGTGGCGGAGGAGCTGAAAACGATGTTTTCGCACCCGTGCGCCTTCATTTGCTCAAGTATGGTAAGGGTGGTGTCAAGATTGTTGCGGTAATACCTGACGGGTTCGCTTACCGATTCGCCAACGGCCTTGAACCCGGCGCAGTGTATGACCGCATCGATGGCGTTTCCTTCAAAAATGCGGCTGACCGAAGGAGCATCGGCCACGTTGATCTCATAGCACGGTATGCGCTTAGAGGTTATTGCATAAAGCCTATCGATAACATCGGGCAAGCTGTTGCTGAAATCGTCCGCAATTATGGGGTCAAGCCCCGCGTTTATCAATTCAACCGCAATGTGCGAACCAATGAAGCCCGCGCCCCCGGTTACCAGATAACAAGCCATGCCGGCCCTCCTTTCGCTTGCAGGAGCAGATGATACGGCAGCGGGGGAGTGCCGCACCACCCTGCGCGCGGTATCATCTTGACTACGAACGAAGACCAACCTCCCGCGCAAGGAGCCCCCTCATGACTGCACCCTCCTATGACTACCTCATCGTCGGCGCCGGCCTCACCGGCGCGGTGGTCGCTCGCCAGCTGGCAGACGCGGGCAAGCGCTGCCTCGTCATCGACCGCCGCCCCCACATCGCGGGCAACTGCTACACAGAAGAGGTGCGCGGCATCAACGTGCACCGCTACGGTGCGCACATCTTCCACACCTCGGACCGCGCGGTCTGGGACTACGTCAACCGCTTCGCGGAGTTCAACAACTACGTCAACAGCCCCGTGGCGCTGTTCCACGACGAGCTCTACAACCTGCCCTTCAACATGAACACCTTCTCGAAGATGTGGGGCATCACCACGCCGCAGCAGGCGCGCGCCATCATCGACGAGCAGAGGGCCCAGGCTGCTGTCGAGGGCGAGCCCGCCAACCTCGAGGAGCAGGCGCTGTCGCTGGTGGGGCGCGACATCTTCACCAAGCTGGTCAAGGAGTACACAGAAAAGCAGTGGGGCCGCAGCTGCGCGGATCTGCCCGCCAGCATCATCAAGCGCCTGCCCGTGCGCTTCACCTACGACAACAACTACTTCAACGACCGCTACCAGGGCATCCCCATGGGCGGCTACACGGCCATGGTCGAGCGCATGCTCAAAGGCGTCGAGGTCCGCTGCGGCGTCGATTTCAAGGACGTGGACCGCTCCGCATTCGGCCACGTGGTCTACACCGGCCCGGTCGACGAGTACTTCGGCTTTGCGCTGGGCAACCTGGAGTGGCGCACCGTGCGCTTCGAGACGGAGCTTTTGGAGGGCGTGGACAACTGGCAGGGCAACGCCGTGGTCAACTACACCAGCCACGACGTCCCCTTCACCCGCATCATCGAGCACAAGCACTTCGAGTTCGGGCTCGACGCAAGCGGCAACCCCCTGCCCGACACGGTGATCAGCCGCGAGTACTCCAGCGCCTGGAAGCCCGGCGACGAGCCCTACTACCCCGTCAACGACGAGCGCAACAACGCCCTGTACGCCGAGTACGCCAAGCTCGCCGCAGCCGAGGAGGGCGTCACCTTCGCCGGCCGCCTGGGCGTCTACAAGTACTACGACATGGCGCCCTGCATCAAGGCGGCGCTGGAGCTGTCGCAGCGCCTGCTGGGGAAATAGCGCTTAATCTCGGGTTAAGCGCTGCCTGATAGCGTTTGAGCGCACATGCGAAGACCCGCCAAGGAGACCCCATGCACATCCTCATTGCAGAAGACGAACCCCAGCTCAACGCCATGCTCGCCAAGCGCCTGCGCGAGGAGGGCTACGTGGTGGACAGCTGCCTCTCTGGGACCGAGGCCATGGACTACCTCGCCTGCAGCGAGTACGACGCGGCCATCCTCGACATCATGATGCCCGGCGCAGACGGCTACCAGGTGCTCAGGTACCTGCGCAGCAAGGAGACTCGCCCCACCCCGGTGCTCTTCCTCACCGCCCTCGACGGCGTGCAGGAGCGTGTTGCCGGCCTGGACGCCGGGGCAGACGACTACCTCGTCAAGCCCTTCGCCTTCGAGGAGCTGCTCGCGCGCCTGCGCGTGGTCATGCGCCGAAACAGCGGCCTGGTGAGCAACGTCCTCCAGGTAGCGGACCTCACCATGGACCTTGACACGCGCCAGGTGTCTCGCGCAGGGCAGGAGGTCGATCTCTCTGCCAAGGAGTACGCCATCCTCGAGTGCCTCATGCGCAACAAGGGGGCCGTGCTCACCCGCGAGAAGATCGGCTCGAGCGTGTGGGGCTACGATTACATGGGCGGATCGAACATCGTCGACGTCTATGTGCGCTACCTGCGCCGCAAGCTCGATGAGCCCTTCGAAACCAAGCTCATCCAGACGGTGCGCGGGGTGGGCTACACCATCAGGGAACCCCGGTGAAGCTCAGCGTCAAGGCAAAGGTCGCCGCTGCTGTCACGGTCTTCACCGTGGTCCTCACGGCGCTTGTCCTGGGCGGTGTGCTGAGCACGGTGAGCGCGACGGTCACCCAAAACGCCGAGGACAACCTCCGTGCGGTGAGCAAGGAGGTCAAGCGCCAGCTGCTGTTCGATGACGGCATGGTCGAGGCCCCCGAGGCGCTGCTCGTGCAGGGCGGCGTCTACACGGCCGTCTACAGCGCAGAAGGCCCCTTCCTCTGCGGCTACATGCCCTCTGCGAACCTGGACTCCCTCGACTTCAAACCCGGCAAGACGCGCTCTTGGGGCAATTGGCTCGTGCTCGACCGCAGGGCGCAGGTCGAGGGCTATGGCGCTGTTCACCTGCGCAGCGCCACGAACATCGAGCAGCTCACAGACGCCGTGCACAAGATGTGGATCATGGCGCTGGCCGGCCTGTTCGTCATCGCGGTGGCCGCGTCCCTAGGCAGCTACCTCATCGTGCGGCGCTGCCTGCGGCCTCTGGACACCATCAACAGCACGGCTGCCGGCATCCAGGAGGGCACCGACCTCAGCCTGCGCATCCCCCTGGGTAAGGCAGACGATGAGTTCCACGCTCTGGGCAGCACCTTCAACGCCATGCTCGACCGCCTGGAGCAGTCCTTCGGCAAGGAGCGCCGCTTCACAGACAACGCCTCGCACGAGCTGCGCACGCCGGTTGCCGTGATGCTTGCAGAGGCTGACTACGCCCTGGAGGAGAACCGCAGCCCCCAGGAGCAGCGCGATGCCCTGGCAAAGATTCGCGAGCAGGCGGTCTACATGAGCGAGCTTACGAGCCAGCTGCTGGCACTCGCGCGTGCAGACCGCGGGGCGAGCAGGCTGCAGATGGAGGAGCTCGACTTCAGCGAGCTGTGCGAGATGGTGGGAGAAACCGGCGCGGAGCTGGCGGCAGAGAGGGGCATCAGGCTGGGCGCGAGCATTCAGCCCGGCATATGCGTGAACGGGGACACCGCCCTGCTCATGCGCATGCTGCTCAACCTGCTGGAAAACGCCGTGCGCTATGGGCGCGAGGGCGGGCACATCCGTCTCGAGCTCTGCTGCGAAGACGGGCAGGCGCGCGGCTGCGTGGCTGACGACGGCATCGGCATCGCCCCGGAGCACCTGCCCCATATCTGGGAGCGCTTCTACCAGGCAGACCGCTCGCGCAGCGGAGTTGCCGGTGGGGCGGGCCTGGGCCTTGCCATGGTAGAGTACATCGCCCAGGCACACGGGGGCAGCGTCTCGTGCGAGAGCACCCTGGGCGAGGGCAGCACCTTCAGCTGGAGCATCCCCGCCCTGCCCGCGCAGGGCGCATGCGCGGACTAGCTGCAGGTATGCGCCGCATGAGGGCGAGGAGCTTAACGGCCGTCTAATCGGCTGACAGGATAGTTGGGGAGCTATGAGGATCATCGCACGGGGACATACGGGAATCTGGAGCAGCCTGCGCTCCTGCGCGCTTGCAGCCGCCTTCGCATGCCTGCTGGCAGGTGGAGCGGTCCTGACCCAGCCCTGCTGCGCCCTCGCAGACGAGCCTCCTGCCGCAGCGGCCCCCGCCCCCAACCCTGCCTTCATCGGAGAGCGCGCCGCCCTACGCATCGCCCTGGACCATGTCGGCCTCAAGAAGTCGCAGGTGAGCAAGGTGAAGGTCCGCCTGGGCCGCTGCAACGGCAAGAAGGCCTACCTGGTCAAGTTCTATCGCAAGCACCTGCGCTACGACTACGGTATCCGCGCCAAGAACGGCAAGGTCATGTTCTACAGCGCTCGCCGTCCCTAGGCCGAGCATCGAGGCAGGCGCCGCTGCGCGGTGAGGACCCCGCTAGAGGATCTTGACCTCGCTCTTCCCGGTGACGATGTTGAGCTCTTCTTGGAGGATGACCTCGACGTCCTCCAAGCCCGCCCCCAGTGCCTCCCCGATGGCCTCGGGCTCCAGGGCCTCCCTGCTGTCCTTGGGCGTGCGGTCCTCGAGGAAGATCTTGCGCGTGACGAAGTTGAAGACAGTCACAAGGAAGGCCGCGATGAGCTTGGACACCATCGGCGTGATGTGCGCGAAGTCCACCAGCAGCCACAGGTAGAGCTCGTTGAGCCCCAGCCCGATGAATCCCAGCACCAAGAAGATGACGAACTGCTGCAGCCTGGTCTGGCTGCTCTTGCCCGAGAACACGAACCTCATGCTGAGCACGAAGTTGTAGACGGTGCTGAGCGTGTAGCTGATGATGTTGGCGATGAGGTAGGACATCCCCAGCATGTGCAAGACAACGAAGAGGACGTAGTCTAGGGCGAAGGCGCTCAGGCCCACGACGGCAAAGCGAAGCATCTGTCTGATCAGCTTCTTCATAACCCCTTCATTGTAGCGCCAGGGGATAATCCGGCTGGAGCGCGCGCTTGCATCCCAAAAAGCACATAAACACGCGTCGAGCCCCGCTTGGTCTATGCCAAGCTGCGCGCGGGCCGTCTTCAGATATAATCAGGAGCTGCTTACCGCACTGGGGTGTCGTCCAAGGGCAGGACCGCGGTTTTTGGTGCCGCTTATGGGGGTTCGAATCCCTCCGCCCCAGCCATCGCAATCCAAGCGGCCTGCACGGCCGCTTTTTCTTTGCAGGGAGGCCCACACCATGCAAGCTCAGGCACTCATCCTCGCCGCCGGCGCCGGCACCCGCATGAAGTCCGCAAAGCCCAAGGTGCTCCACGAGCTGCTGGGCAAGCCCATGGTGCGCTGGGTGGTGGACGCCGCGCGCGAGGCCGGCTGCTCCGCCGTCCATGCCGTCATCGGCAGCGGCCGCGAGCAGGTCGAGCCCGTGCTGGCGGACTGCACCATCAGCTACCAGCTCGAGCTTTTGGGCACCGGCCACACCGTCATGTGCGCGGCCGACAAGCTCGCCGGCTTCACCGGCACGCTCGTCGTGCTCTGCGGCGACACGCCCCTCATCCGCGCCTCCACCATCTCGTCCCTCATCGCCTTCCACGAGGAGCAGGGCGCGGCCTGCACTGTCATGACCATGCGCCCGGCCGACCCGCACGGCTACGGCCGCATCGTGCGCGCAGAGGACGGCGGCGTGACCGCGATCGTCGAGCAGAGGGACTGCACGCCGCGGCAAGCCGCCATCACAGAATGCAACTCCGGCGTGTACTGCTTCAGCGCGCCCGCGCTGCTCGAGCGCCTGGGGCGCCTGACCACAGACAACGCCCAGGGCGAGTACTACCTCACCGATATCCTGGGCCTCATGGTGGGCGACGGCCTGAAGGTCGCCGGCTACATGGTTAAGGATGGCTCCGAGTGCCTCGGCGTCAACTCCCGCGGCCAGCTCGCCGAGGCCACCGCAGCCATGCAGCGCCGCATCAACGGGCACTGGATGGGCGAGGGCGTCACCATGCTCGACCCGTCCCAGGTGTGGATCGGCCCGGACGTTACCCTGGGCCGCGACTGCGAGATCCTGCCCCAGACCATGCTGTGGGGCTCCACCAAGGTGGGGGAGGGCTGCACGCTCGGCCCCAACACCCGCCTCACCGACTGCGTGGTGGGCCCGGGCTGCGTGCTCGACGAGACCGTGGCCGTGCGCGCCGTGCTCGACGAGGGCGTGACCTGCGGGCCGCGCGCCTACCTGCGCGAGGGCACGCACATGGGGCCGCGCTCCAAGGCCGGCACCTGCGTCGAGATCAAGAAGTCGCGCATCGGCGCGGGCAGCAAGGTGCCCCACCTGAGCTACATCGGCGACTGCGACATGGGCCCCGGCGTCAACATCGGCGCGGGATCCATCACCTGCAACTACGACGGCGCCGCCAAGCACAAGACC
>SFLO01000028.1 GCA_004553405.1 Coriobacteriaceae bacterium | reverse complement strand
ATGCCCGGCGCCTCCTACAGCGTGGGCTGCCTGCCCCTGGCCATCGTGGCCGCCGTGCTCTACCTGGCCGCCGTGCTGGGCGCCTTCAAGCTGGGCAATCCGGCAGACGCCAAGGCCGACCTCAAGCCCTTCTTGCTGGTGAGCGTTGGCGCCGTCGCCCTGGTCATCATCATGGCCGCCACGCTCTTCCCCAACCTGGTGCCGGCTACGGACCCGTTCTTCAGCCTCACCATCGCAAACTCCGCTGCCACGGATGCGACCCTGCTGCCCATGACCATCATCGCCGTCATCGGCGTGCCCATCGTGCTGGTCTACCACGTGATCATCTACCGCTCCTTCCGCGGCCGCGTGAAGTAAGCGCGCAAGGATAACGCAGCAAGCAAGAGCGGGCGCCCCCGGGTGCCCGCTCGTCGTTTTTTGGAGACGCTGTTGCCCTCGCTCCGTCTGAGCGCAGGCACGCAGGCGCCCACCCCCACGTCATCCTGAGCGTAGTGAGCGAAGCGAACGCAGTCGAAGGATCTCCGGCTTGGTCGCGAGACCGAGGACCGTGTCCACGGAGCACCACCAACCCTGGCAGCCGCCGCAGGTGCAAGCGTTGGCAGCGCTGCGTGCCCGGAGCAGCCCGGTGGACACGGTCACGGTTGCAGCGGCTCCCCCGGAGATCTTTCGACTCCGGCGCTGTCGCGCCTCCGCTCAAGATGACGGAGTGGGGGTGGCACCTGCGCAGGGTCATGAGCGCCCTCTGCCTTGCGGCAAGAGCGTTGGCAAGGGCTACAATGGGGGTTCCTGAACACCTCGATACAGGGAGGCTCGTTGGAGATCGACTTCCTGCTGGCGCTGCAGGGCCTGCGCGAGGCCGCGCCGGATGCCGTCAACCAGCTCTTCTTGCTGCTGTCCTCGTTTGTGGTGGGCCCGCTGCCGGTGCTCATCACGGCGATCGTCTACTGGTGCGTGAGCAAGCGCGCCGGCTACTTCATCGCGTCCGGCTACCTGGCCTGCTCGTGCACCAACCAGCTGGTGAAGAATATCGCCTGCATCAACCGCCCCTGGATCCTCGACGCCCGCGTGGTCCCGGACGCAACCGCACTGCCAGATGCCACGGGCTACTCCTTCCCCAGCGGGCACACCGCCTGCGCCACCGGCTTCTTCGGCGCCATCGCCGTGTGGCTGCGCTCGCACAAGCCGGTGGTGGTCCTGTGTGTGGCGCTCATCGTCTTGACGGGCTTCTCGCGCTGCTGGCTGGGCTGCCACTGCCCCAAGGACGTGCTGGTGGCGTGGCTGCTGTCTGCCGCGGTGATCGCGGGGATGTGCTTCGCCGCGCGGCTCGTGCACAAGCACCCCAGCTGGGACATCCCCCTGGCGGCGGCGGTCTTCACGCTGTCTGCCCTGGCGCTGGTCTTCCTCGAGCTCAAGCCCTACCCCCTGGAGTACACCGCGGCTGGCGCGCTGCTGGTGGACCCCTTCGAGATGAAGACGGACTGCTACAAGAACATGGGCGGCCTCATGGCCATGAGCATCGCCTGGCCGCTCGAGCGCAGGCTCATCCGCTTCTCAGAAGGCGGCAGCATCCCCGTGCGCGTCGTGCGCGGCGCGGTGGGAGCGCTGCTCGTGGCCCTGCTCTACGCGTGGCTCTTCCCCGTGATGCTCAAGCCGCTGCTGGGTGTGCAGGTCTACGCCTTCCTGCGCTACTTCGTCCTCATCATCATGCTCGTCGCCGTCTACCCCGCCTGCTTCAAGGCGGTGGAGTCGCGCTTTGCCCGCACCACCGCACGCACCGAGTAAAGGGAGCTGAACACCATGGAAGTCCTGTTCGTCGAATACCCCAAGTGCTCCACCTGCCGCAAGGCCCGCGCCTGGCTCGAGGCCCAGGGCGTCGCCTTCAGCAGCCGCCACATCGTCGAGGAGCCGCCCACCGTTTCCGAGCTCGCCGCCTGGCAGCAGGCCTGCGGGCTGCCGTTGCGGCGCTTCTTCAACACCTCCGGCATGCTCTACCGCGAGCTGGGCGTGAAGAAGATGCTCGACGACGGCATGGGCGACGACGAGGCGCTGCAGCTGCTGGCATCCAACGGCATGCTCGTCAAGCGCCCGCTGCTGGTGGTCGACGGCGTGCCCGCAGCGCCCGGCTTCAAGGAGGCCGCGTGGAGGCAGGCGCTGGGCCTGCCGCAGGAACAGTAGGGGGCGGGGCATGAGCGCAGAAGGCCAGGCCACGCGCCCGCTGGAGGACATCCGCACAGAGATCGACACCATAGACGCGCAGGTGAGGGAGCTCATCATGCGGCGCATGGACTGCTCGGCCCAGGTGGCCGCCGCCAAGCTGGCGGCCGGCAGCACCGAGGTCTTTCGCCCTGATCGCGAGGCGAGCATGCTCGAGCACCACGGCGCGCTGGTGCCGCAGGAGCGCCGCGCCGGCTACCAGGCCGCGCTGCGCCGCGTGGTCGAGGCAAGCCGCAGCTACCAGTACGGCATCATGTACGCGCAGCTGGGAGACGCCGCCACCTGCGGGCAGCTCCCCGGCGCGGAGCTGCTGGAGGAGCGGGGGCGGTTTGTTGAGCTGCAGCTGGGCTGCCCGGGCACGGCGGCGTCGCTTGCCACGCTGCTGGGCATGGTGGCCGAGCACGGCGTGGGCCTTGCCGGCATCGAGCAGCTGAGTGCGGGCGAGGGCGCGGTTGAGGGCGCGGGCGAAGGTGCGGCGCGCTACCGCCTGACCCTTGCGGCGGATGCAGCCAGCCCCGCTGTGCGCAAGCTGCTGTGGCAGCTGTCCAAGGAGAGCCTCGAGCTGCGCATCACTGCCGTGCGCTAGGAGCCGCAATGCCCGCGCATGAGGAGAAACTGCTGGAGGAGGCCTGCCGCGCCGGTGAAGAGGCGGAGTGCGTGCCGCCTGCTGCGACGCCCTTGCTGAGCGAGGAGCTGCTGAGCCGCGCTCACCGTGCGGCGCAAGCGGCGGGGCTGGTGCTCGAGCAGCGCCCTGAGGGCCTTACCCTGTGCGGCGCCGGCATGGAGCTTGCGGGCGACTTCGGCGCAATGCTGCCGCGCCTGCGCCAAGACCGCCTGGCGCATGAGCTGCTGGTGCGGGCCGCGCGCATCAAGGGAGCGTCAAAGCCCTTGTGCGCCGTGGACGCCACTGCCGGCCTGGGCGAGGACGCCTTGCTGCTCGCGGCGGCGGGCTTCGAGATGACGCTCGTGGAGCGCGACCCCGTCATCGCCGCCCTGCTCGCAGACGCCCTGGAGCGCGCCGCGGCAGACGAGCGCCTGGCCCCCATCGCCGCGCGCATGCAGCTGGTCTGCGCGGAGAGCACCGCGTACCTGCGCTCGCTGGAGGAAGGCCCCGCGCTCGTGTACCTGGACCCGATGTTTCCCGCCAAGGGCAAGGCGGCCCTCACCAAGAAGAAGCTCCAGCTCTTCCAGCGCCTGGAGGCTCCCTGCAGCCAGGAGGAAGAGCTCATGGATGCCGCTTGCGCCTGCCGCCCCCTGCGCATCGTGGTCAAGCGCCCGCTCAAGGCCCCCGCGCTGGCAGGACGCAAACCCTCCCACAGCGTTGCGGGCAAAACCATACGCTACGACGTGATCGTCCCCACCCGCTGAGCGCGCCAGCACCAGGGCATGCCTGGGTGCTGCGGGGAACTTAGGGCTGCGATGCGTCCGTGCGCGCTGTAAGGGGGCGGGAAACTGCTACGATATAAGGCCGTATTCGCATCGCATCCATCGCAGACGCAAACGCAGACCGGGAGCGAGACCATGTACTTCGTTGTATCTGCCGGCGGCACAGCCGGCCACATCAACCCCGCCATCGCCGTGGCCGACGAGCTGCGACGCCGCGGGCACCGCATCCTCTTCGCTGGCACGCCCAACCACATCGAGGCCAAGCTCGCCGTCGAGGCCGGCTTCGACTTCAAGGGCTTCGAGGTCGCGGGCTTCGACGCCGCCAAGCCCTGGACGCTCGTCTCCAGCGGCTCCAAGATCCTCAAGGCAACATCCCAGGCCAAGGCCCTCTTCAAGGCAGACCGCCCAGACGCCGTCTTGACCTTTGGCGCCTATGTCTCGATCCCCGTGGGTCGCGCGGCTGCCGCCATGGGCATCCCCCTGGTCATCCACGAGCAGAACTCCGTGCCCGGCATGGCCAACAAGTACCTCGCCAAGAAGGCCCAGGTCACCGCGCTCACCTACCGCGAGTCCGCTGCGCACCTGCAGTGCAAAAACGAGCCCGTCGTCATCGGCAACCCGGTGCGCGCGTCCTTCGAGACCTGCTCGCGCCAGCGCGGCCGCCAGCTGCTGGGCATCCCAGAAGATGCCACCGTCGTGCTTGTCTTTGGCGGCAGCCTGGGCGCCCAGCACCTCAACAGCGCCGTGGCCGCCATGAAGGAGAGCCTGCTCGCCCTGCCCGGCGTGCACGTGGTGCACGGCGCTGGCAAGGCCGACTACCAGGCAACCGCAGACAAGCTGCAGCTCACAGACGAGGAGCGCCAGCGCTGGCACCTCTTCGAGTACATCGACCAGATGGGCGACGTCCTGGCGGCGAGCGACCTGGTGGTCTCGCGCGCGGGGGCGTCTTCCCTGGCAGAGATCATGACCCTGGGCGTGCCCGCCGTGCTCGTGCCTTATCCCTTCGCCCGCGGCGACCACCAGACCCTCAACGCCGCCGGCTGCGTGGCCGCCGGCGCTGCCTGCCTGGTGCCGGACGCCCAGGTGGAGGAGCCCGCCTTCGCCCAGCTGGTGCTCGACCTGGCATCCAACCCCCAGCGCCGTGCTACGATGGCTGCCGCCTGCAGCCAGTTCTCCGGCTCCACTGCCCGCGCCAAACTCGCAGACATCGCCTGTGAGCTCACTGAAAGGAGCGACTCCTAGATGAGCGCCTCACCTCGCAAGATCCACTTCATCGGCATCGGCGGCGTCGGGATGTCCGGCATCGCTCTGGTCGCCCACCAGCGCGGCCTCTCCGTCACCGGATCGGACCTGAAGGAGTCGCGCATGGTGCTGCAGCTGCGCGAGGCCGGCATCACGGTCCACGTGGGCCACGACGCAGCCAACCTGGCCGACGACGTCGACACCGTGGTCATCTCCACCGCCATCCCCGAGAAGAACCCCGAGCTCGCCGCCGCACGCCAGCGCGGGCTCGACATCTGGCACCGCTCGCACATGCTCGCCTACCTGGGCGAGGGCAAGAAGACGCTCGCCTGCGCCGGCACCCACGGCAAGACGACCACGTCCTCCATGCTGGCAACCGCCGTCGACGGCATGGGGCTCGATCCCAGCTTCCTCATCGGCGGCACCGTGCAGGCCTACGGCACCAACGCCAAGAACGGCACCGGCGACTACTACATCGTCGAGGCAGACGAGTCCGACGGCTCCTTCGTGCACCTGTCGCCCTACGCCGCCCTCATCACCAACGTCGAGGCAGACCACCTCGACCACTACGGCACGCTCGAGGCCATCGAGGAGGCCTTCGCGGACTTCCTGCGCCTGCTGCCCGAGGAGGGCGCGGCCGTGGTCTGTGCAGACGACCCCAAGCTCGAGCGCATCGCCGCCAGCGCCGGCAAGCGCACCGTCACCTACGGCGAGCAGGGCAACCCGCGCGCGCAGGTCACCTTCGAGGTCACGGGGCGCGTGGGCATCGGCAGCGCCTTCACCGTGCGCTTCCCGGACGGCACCAGCGTCGACGCCGCCATCACCCGCAGCCCGGGCCGCCACAACGTCCTCAACGCCACCGGCGTGCTCAGCGTGGTGTGGGCCCTGGGGCTCGACGTCGCCGCGGCCGCCAAGGCGCTCGAGTCCTTCGGCGGCGTGAAGCGCAGGTTCGACCTGGTGGGAGAAGCCGCCGGCGTCACCGTGGTGGACGACTACGCCCATCACCCCACCGAGATCAAGGCAACCCTGGCAGCCGCGCGCCAGCTGGGCTTCAGGCACGTGCACGTGCTCTTCCAGCCGCACCGCTACAGCCGCACCGAGAGCCTGGCGCGCCTCTTCGCAGACGCCTTCGACGACGCGGACAGCCTCACGATGATGGACGTCTACGCCGCGGGCGAGGCTCCCATCCCCGGCGTGAGCGGCAAGACGCTCGTCGACTCCATCATGGCCCACAAGCCGCGCACCCAGTGCGCGTGGATGCCGCACCGCCTGGAGGTCGTGCCCTACCTGTGCACCAAGCTGCGCCCCGGCGATCTCGTGCTCACCATGGGCGCGGGCGACGTCACCACCATGGGCCCGCAGATCGTGGCCGCCCTCGAGGGCAGGGAGTAGCGCTTGGGCGCCTTCGACGCATACGTGCGCCTGGAGGGCCTGCTCAGCGGCCGCATCGTCTGCGACGAGCCCCTCGCGCGCCACACCACCTACCGCATCGGCGGCCCGGCGGACCTCTACGCGGAGTGCGAGACCCTCGCGGACCTCTCGCTGCTCATAGAGGTGCTGGCCGAGGAGGAGGTGCCCTGGACGGTCATTGGCCGCGGCTCCAACCTGCTTGTGGCTGACGAGGGCTATCGCGGCGCCGCGATCGTCTTGGGCCGCGAGTTCTCGCGCCTGGACTTCCACGGCTTCGACCAGCTGCCGCAAGGCGAGCCGCTGCCCGCCAGCGTGCTCGTCACCGCTGGCGCCGCCCTGCCGCTGTCGCGCCTGGTGCAGGCGGCCTTCGGGCTGGGGCTGGCGGGCCTGGAGTTCGCCGTAGGCACCCCGGGCACGGTCGGCGGGGCCGCGCGCATGAACGCCGGCACGGCCAGCAGCTGGTTTGGCAGCGTGGTCGACTCCGTCACCGTCTTCATCCCCGGCCAGGGCCTGTGCATCTTCGCGGCCGAGGAGATCGAGTGGGGCTATCGCAGCAGCAGCCTGCCCGCTGATGGAATCATCGTGGAGCTTGTCGTGCGGCTCGCGCCTTCGGATAAGATGATGCTCCACGCGGCCATGGAGGCCGGCCTCAAGCGCCGCCGCGCTAGCCAGCCGCTCTCGCTGCCCAGCTGCGGCAGCGTCTTCAAGGGAGCGGGCGGCACCAGCGCCGGCGAGCTCATAGAGAGCTGCGGACTCAAGGGCTGCAGCTGCGGCGGGGCGGAGATATCTCCCGTCCACGCCAACTTCATCGTGAACAACGGCAACGCGACGGCCCAAGACGTCTTGAGCCTCATGAAGCTTGCCAGGGACAAGGTTAGGGAGAAGCATGGCGTCGAGCTCCAACCGGAGGTCAGGTTCCTCGGGTTCTCGGACTAGCGTCCGGGGCTCCTCACAACGCAAGAGCGCAGGCAGCAACAGCGCGGCAGGCGGCTCTGGCAGCGCGCCCGCGCGCAAGAGCGTGCGCGCCGAGCAGGGGAGGAAGTCCCGCCGCCAGGCCATGCCGCCGCTGAACGACAGCTCGTCGGGCAGCTCGCGCCCGCGCCGCTCCAACAGCGCGCAGGAGCGCCGCAGCAGCGCGCCCGCCGGCACCGTCGACATGGCCGTTTCCGAGAGCGCGCGCCGCCGCCGCAACCGCGACATGGACGACGCCGCCGCCGGCCGCGGCCGCAGGGTGGGCGACATCCGCGCCGCCGAGCGCGCCGAGCGCGCAGCCCGCGCCCGCCGCCGCTACCTGTCCTACATCGCCAAGATCGCGGCCGTCATCGCGGGCGTGCTGATCGTCGTCTTCGGCAGCATCCTCATCTACCGCTCCAACCTGCTCGCCGTGACGAGCGTCACCGTGAGCGGCGTGGAGCACCTCACCGACCAGGAG
>SFLO01000027.1 GCA_004553405.1 Coriobacteriaceae bacterium | reverse complement strand
CAGCAGGTGCTCGGTGGAGATGTAGTTCTGGCCCAGCTGCAGGGCCTCGCGCAGGGCGCCCTCGAGCACGCGCTTGGCGCGCGGCGTGAAGGGGATGTGTCCTGCTGCGGCGGGCATCTCCTGGTCTGTGATGTCCTTGACCTGCAGAAGGCAGCTCTCATAGCTGACGTTGAGCCGACGCAGGGCCTGGGCTGCCACGCCCTCGCCCTCGCGGATGAGGCCGAGCAGGATGTGCTCGGTGCCCACGTAGGAGCGCTCGAGCATGCGAGCCTCCTCCTGTGCAAGGACGATCACCTTGCGGGCCTTGTCGGTGAACTTCTCGAACATGGTTCTACCTCCTTGAATTCATCAAAGGGTATAACGGGCTGCATGTCGCGGCGGTTACGGGATGGTGACAGCGCCCATACAGAAGAGGGGCCCCGCAGGGCCCCTCGCTTGGGTCTTCCCAGGTTCCCCCTAGAGAGCCTCGGGGCGCATGTGGGGGAAGAGCAGCACGTCGCGGATGCTGGGGTTGTCTGTGAGCAGCATGACCATGCGGTCGATGCCGATGCCGATGCCGCCGGCGGGGGGCATGCCGTACTCCAGGGCGCGGATGTAGTCCTGGTCGTAGTCCATGGCCTCCTCGTCGCCCGTGGCCTTGGCCTCCATCTGGGCGGCGAAGCGCTCGGCCTGGTCGACCGGGTCGTTGAGCTCGGAGAAGGCGTTGGCGTACTCGTGGCCGCAGATGAACAGCTCGAAGCGGTCGGTGAGCTCCGGGTTGGACTCGAGCTTCTTGGCAAGCGGGCTGATCTCGAGCGGGTGTTCGGTGACGAAGGTGGGCTGGACGATGTTGTCCTCGACCAGGGCCTCGAAGAGCTCGGAGATGAGCTTGCCCTTGCCCCAGGCGTCCTGGACCTCGATGCCGTGCCTCTTGGCCAGCGCGACGAGCTCGTCGCGGCTGCGGCTGAAGGAGACGTCTTCGCCAGCGGCCTCGGAGGTGAGCTCGATCATGGTCGCGCGGCGGAAGGGCTTCTCGAAGTCGATGACGTTGCCCTGGTAGGTGCACTGAAGCGCGCCGTTGGCAGCCTGGCATGCGGCGCGGAAGGCGCCCTCGCAAAAGTCCATCATGCCGCGCAGGTCGGTGTAGGCGCAGTATGCCTCGAGGGTGGTGAACTCGGGGTTGTGGGTGAGATCCATGCCCTCGTTGCGGAAGCAGCGGTTCATCTCGAAGACGCGCTCGAAGCCGCCCACGAGCAGGCGCTTGAGGTAGAGCTCGGGCGCAACGCGCAGGTAGACCTCGGTGTCGAGGGCGTTGAAGTGCGCGGTGAAGGGCTTGGCCGTGGCACCGCCCATGATGGGGTGCAGCATGGGCGTCTCGACCTCGAGGTAGCCCTCGTCCTCGCAGAAGCGGCGCAGAGCAGAGGCGATCTTGAAGCGCTTGGTGAAGGTGTCCTTGACCTCGGGGTTCATGATGAGGTCGACGTAGCGCTGGCGGTAGCGGGTCTCCTTGTCTGCCAGGCCGTGGAACTTCTCCGGCAGGGGGCGCAGGGCCTTGGACAGCAGGGTCACCTTCTCGGGTGAGACGGAGAGCTGGCCGCGGCGGGTGCGGATGACCACGCCCTCGGCACCGACCCAGTCGCCGATGTCGAGGTCCTTGATGGCGGCGAAGGCTTCCTCGCCCACGTTGTTGATGCGCACGAAGAGCTGCATGTCCGCCGTGGCGTCGCGGATGACGATGAAGGCGACCTTGCCCTGGTTGCGGATGGCCATGATGCGGCCTGCGACGGCAACGCGGTCCTCGGTCTCTGCACCGTCCTCGAGCTCGCTGTAGCGGGCCTCGAGGTCTGCGCAGTAGTCGCTCACGTCAAAGCGGACGGCATAGGGGCTCTGGCCGGCGTCAATGAGGGCCTGGCGCTTGTTACGACGGACCTCGATGGGGTCGTCGATGACCTCCTGGGTTTCGAGCTGCTCTGCCATGGCTACACGCCGACCTTGACGAGCTTGAACTTCATGGTGCGACCCGTGGGGCCCTCGTAGCTGATCTCCTCATCCTTCTTGTGGCCGAGAACGGCGCGGCCGAGGGGGGACTCGTTGGAGATCTTGCCGTTGGCGGCATCTGCCTCGGCGCCGCCGACGATGGTGAAGACCCTCTCCTTCTGGGTGGCCAGGTCCATGAGGGTGACGGTGGAGCCGATGTGGACCTTGTTGGACTTCTTCGGGGAATCGACGATCTGAGCGTTGGCCAGGATCGAGTTGATCTCTGCGATGCGGCTCTCGAGGAACGCCTGCTCGTTCTTGGCGTCGTCGTACTCGGAGTTCTCGGAGATGTCGCCGAACTCGCGGGCGACGCGGATGCGCTCGCCGATCTCCTCGCGCTTCTCCGTCTCCAGGTAGTGCAGCTCCTCCTCCAGCTTGGTCTTGCCCTCCTGGGTGAGGATGACGTCGTTGTTGTTTGCCATAAGGGGACTCCTCCGTTTAGCTAAAGCAGACGGCGCGCGCGAGTCTCTCGCACACGCCGTCCATGTTCCAAGGTTGCAAGGACGCCTCTGTAACGGGCTCTACGCCTCTGCCTTCTTCTCCTCGGCAGCGGCAGCCTCGACCGTCTCGACTGCCTCGGGCTCGACAGCCTCCTCGGCAGTCTCTGCGGGGGCAGCAGACTTCTCTTCGTCCTTCTTCTTGCCGTCCATACCCTCGCGCAGGTTCTTGAACGTCTTGCCGATCGCAGAGCCGAGCTTCGGCAGGTTCTTGGGGCCGAAGATAAGCAGGACGACGAGCAGGATGACAACCAGCTCGGGTACACCAAGACCCAAAATCTTCATTAGGTCCTCCAAAATACATAGGTTCAATCACTGTTGGGACAGCGCCGCAAAGGATACCACAACGCCCAGATAAAGGAAGAGGCCTCCCTGCGAGTTGCCAAACGGGCACTGTCCGCAATGCGGCAGGGCCGAGGCAGCGGGGAGTCGAACGTGCAGGGGGTCGAGATAAGCCGCGTCAAGCCCAAGCCGCTTCGCGGTGCCCTTCGGGCAGGCTTGACCCGGCTTGTTCGCGCTGTTCAAAATCTTACAGCGCGAACGACAGGATATCCTGCGCGCTGCTTCGCAGCGCACGCGCGCCTTTGGCGCGCGTCATCCCGACCACCCACAAAAAAATAGGCACCCTTGCGGGTGCCATTTTTTGTGGGTGGTCGGGATGACAGGATTCGAACCTGCGACCTCTCACTCCCGAAGCGAGCGCTCTACCAAGCTGAGCCACATCCCGATAACGCAAGGAGGGATTCTAGCAGATTAGAACCTCAGTGCAGCCGAGAAACTGCCGATACCGCTCACCTCGCACACATACGCACCGGTATGGGGCGCATGGATGTAGGAGTTGCCACCCGAATAGATGGCCACGTGCCCGCTGCGGTAGAGGATGTCGCCCGCTGCGGCGGAGTTTACGCTCATGCGGGCCTTCGCCTCGGCGTACTGGCTCTCTGTGTAGTGGGACATGCCGATGCCGATCTGGGCATAGCACCACTTGGTGAGGCCGGAGCAGTCGAAGGAGTTGGGACCCTCTGCGCCCCAGACGTAAGGGCAGCCGATGCGGGAGCGGGCGTAGTCGACGACGCCGCCGTTGGTGGGGATGCTGCTGGCAGGACCACCGCCAGAGGAGCTCCCCCCGCCGGAGCTGCTGCCGCCACCGGAAGAGGACCCGCCGCCGCTCGTAGAGGGCGTGTAGGCATTGGCTGCCTGCTGCTGGCGGCGACGCTCGGCCTCCTCCTCCTTCTGCAGGAGCCTGCGGTACTCGGAGGAGAGGCTGTTGTACTCGGACTCGTACCTGTTGGCCATGGCCTCGATGTTCTTGTGGTAGGACTTGGCGGTGGCCAGCTGGTTTGCGGCCTCTGCCTGCTGGTCGTCGAGCTCCTTCTTGGCGGACTCGAGCTTGGCCTTGGCCTGCTTGGTCTGGGTCACGAGGTCTGCGTCGTCCTCGTTGAGGGTGTTGAGGGTGTCCCACACCGTGGCGAAGTCGTCGAAGGAACCCACGCCCAGCAAGACGTCGAGATACGACATGGAGCCGTTGCGGTACATGGAGGTAGCGCGCGTTGCCAGGTGACCCTGCAGGGTGTCGATCTTACCCTGGGCCTCCTTGATCTGCTGGCGGGCGGCCTCCACCTTGTTGGTGGCCCTCTCATATGCGTCTTGGGCGGCGTTGTACTGGTCTACCGCCTGGTCGAGCTCGTCGAGCATGGCATCGAGCTTGGACTTGATGGCCTGGACCTCACGCTTCTTCTCTGCGGCGGTGATGCCCGCAGCAGTGCCGGGGCTGGCCGCACAGAGGGCGCCGAAGGTGAGGGCGGTCCCTAGGAATGCTCTGCGATTAAGCTTCATTGACATCCGAAACCTCCGAATGGCACGGTTGGATACGCACGATTCATATGAAAATAGCATCTAGCGGCAAGCAGCGTCAAACCTGCACACAACCGCCACAAACCTTGTTTTCAAACTGTTTGCCTAGCCCAGAGCGCTGCAGAGGGCATCGAGGATGGCGACGGCAAGGTGCTGCGCCCAGCGCACGGGGTCCGCATCGGGGCGGGCAGCGGGAAGCTCCTCGCTCAGCTCAATGAAGATGCGACGCGGTTTGCCCTCGGCCATCTCGACGGCAGTCTCAACGCGGCTGGCAAAGGCGTAGTCGTCCCCAAAGGCGACCACGTGGCCGTCCCGGGAAGGCAGACTCCCCGTCAGGCCGATACCCACCATGAGCGCGCTCGCAGAAGGCTCGACGCTGAGGCGGTCAGCGCTCGTCACGCCGGAGAAGGGCGCCGATGCCTGCGCCAGGTTCGCAGCGCGGCTCGCAACCTCGCGGCCCAGGACGTCCATCCCGAAGAAGACGATCTCTGCGTTCTCGAGGACGCCTGCGGCGCGTGCAAAGCCCATGTGGGCCTGCGCCTCTGCGGCAGTCACCGCGCCCTTGCCCTCCCAGGCATGGCGCAGGCGCTGAATGGCGTCGTAGGTGGTGGCCCCGGCAACGCCGTCGTCGACGAGCCCGATACTTGCTTGGAAGTCCCTGAGGGCGTGCTCTGTGTGTGCGCCGAAGATCCCGTCCGCCTCGCCGACGATGAAGCCCAAGGCGTTGAGTATGTCTTGGAGGCACTTGACGTCGCGGCCGTGGAAGTAGGGCATGCGCAGGTAGAGCATGCGATCGCCCAGGGTGAAGGTGGCGTCGACCAGAGCCTTCCAGCAGGCCTCGTCGACGAAGTCGCCGGCGGGGAGGCCCTCCCTGCGGCGGAACTCGCTCACGGCGATCTGCGTGCGGTCGAGGTAAACCCCGTCCACATTGAGGCTGTACCCGAGGACCCTCAGACGCTTTTGGACGTCCTCGACCGCAGCCCCCTTGCTGTTGCGCTGAATCGTTCTCATAGTCATGGCAGATGCCTAGCTCAGGCGGCTGACGAAGAAGTCGCCCATGGAGACCAGCAGCGTGCGCGAGATGCTCATGGGCAGGACGCGCTTCAGCCCGTCTTGCCCTTGGCGGGCGAGCTTCACAGCGTAGTCGCGGACATAGTCGATAGAACCCGCAGCCTGCATGATCTCGACGGCCCTCGCCAGGCGCGCCTGGTCGGTTTCCTTGGAGGAGAGGATGTCGAGCAGTTCCTCGCGCTGGGCCCCCTCGGTGTGGGCGAGGGCGTGCACGGCGACCATGGTGCGCTTGCCCTCGGTGATGTCGCTGCGGAAGTCCTTGGTGGCGGCTTCCTTGCTCCCCACGAGGTTGAGGAGGTCGTCTTGGAGCTGGAAGGCCAAGCCGGTGGACATGCCGTAGGAGCGCAGGACCTCGACCTGCTCCTCGGTGCCGCCGCCCACGATGGCGCCGATGGCCAGGGGCACCGCGCCGGAGTAGTAGGCGGTCTTGTGCTGGGCCATGCAGAGGTAGTCCTCGACCGTGATGTCGAAGCGCTTGTCGCGCGCCCAGCCGATGTCCATCGCCTGGCCCTCGATGGTGCGGGTGGTCATGTCCACCAGCTCCTTGAGAACCCTGATCTTGACGGAATCGTCGAGCAGGTCGTCGTTGAGGACGGTGCCGGTGACGAGCGAGAGCGCGAGGTCGCCTGCGTTGATGGCAAGGCCCTCGCCCATGGTGATGTGCATGCAGGGCTCGCCGCGGCGCAGCTGCGACTCGTCTGCGATGTCGTCATGGATGAGCGCCGCGGTGTGGAAGTGCTCGATCGCAGCACCCGCGCGCAGGGCGAGGCGCTCGTCCCCACCTACCGCCTTGCAGGCGAGCAGCGTGATCAGGGGGCGATGGCGCTTGCCCCCGTTGTCGGAATACGCTGCGAGGGGCTCGTAGAGGTAGCGACTCATGTCGGGATGGGAGCCCTCGCGGAAATACGTGCGGAGATGCTCGTCGATCTCTGCAGAGCGCTCTTCCAGGTACTGTTTGAAGATGATGTTAGCCATAGTCCATGCATGATAGCGCAGGGGACGGCTGCTGGCCGCCCCCTGCTGGTCTTTTTCCTCATGTGCCTCTAATTCAGCCCCGAGTTACTTGCGGGCGAGCACCTTCTTCGCCTTCTCGACGATTCCCGCAGCATCCAAGCCGTACTCGGCGAGCAGCTCGCTGGGGTCGCCGGAAGTGCCGAACTCGTCGCGCACTCCGACGCGCTCGAGGGGGACGGGGCAGTTCTCGCCGATGATGTCTGCAACGGCAGAGCCCAGGCCTCCAACAGTGGAGTGCTCCTCGCAGCTGACGACGCAACCGGTCTTGCGCACGCTGGCAAGGAGGGTTTCCTTGTCGAAGGGCTTGACGCTGAAGGCGTCGATGACCTCTGCGGAGATGCCCTGGGAGGCCAGCTGCTCTGCTGCCTGGAGAGCCTCGGCGACCTCGACGCCGTTGGCGACCAGCGTCACGTCATCGCCCTCGCGCAGCACGTAGGCGCGGCCGAGCTCGAGCTCGAAGCCCTCCTCGTAGACCTGGGGGACCTTGGCGCGGCCGAGGCGGACGTAGAAGGGGCCCGGGGTCTGGGCGGCGATGCGGATGGCCTGCTTTGCAGCGGTGTAGTCTGCGGGGACGAGCACCCTCATGCCGGGCAGACCCCTCATGAGGCTGACGTCTTCGAGCATCTGGTGGGAGCCGCCATCCGGGCCGACGGTGACGCCGGCATGGGTGGGGGCGACCTTGACGTCGAGCTCGCCGTAGCAGACGGTGTTGCGGATCTGGTCGTAGCAGCGGCCGGTGCCGAAGGCGGCGAAGGAGCCGGTGAAGACCGTCTTGCCTGCCAGCGCGAGGCCCGCGGCGACGTCGATCATGTTCTGCTCTGCGATGCCGACGTTCACCAGGCGGTCTGGATGCGCCTTTCCGAGCTTGTTGGTGGTGGTGGAGCCAGAGAGGTCTGCCTCGACGGCCATGATGTCAAGGCCCTCCCCGACCAGCTCGACCAGGGTCTCGCCGTATCCGGCGCGGGTTGCTTCTGCTGCCATGGCTACTCTCCCTTCAGCTCTGCGATAGCCTGCTGGGCCTGCTCGTCATTGGGAGCCTTGCCGTGCCAGCCGGCCTGGTTCTCCATGAAGCTGACGCCCTTGCCCTTGACGGTGGAGGCGACGATGCAGACGGGCTTGCCCGAGGCACCCTGCGCGGTGGCGAAGACCTCGAGCAGTGCCTCGACGTCGTGGCCGTCGACCTCGAGGACCTCCCAGCCGAAGGCGCGGAACTTCTCGGGGATGGCGCGCAGGCCCACGACCTCGCGGACGTCGCCGTCGATCTGGAGGTTGTTGTTGTCAACGATGGCGACCAGGTTGTCGAGCCCGTAGTGGGCAGCGAACATGGCGGCCTCCCAGACCTGGCCCTCCTCGATCTCGCCGTCTCCCATGAGCGCGTAGACGC
>SFLO01000026.1 GCA_004553405.1 Coriobacteriaceae bacterium | reverse complement strand
TGATAACACCTGCCGTGTCTCTTTCAGGGAAGAGGCCCCAATGAAAGCTACCCGTACTGCGGAAAAGCCCCGCGCCAGCCGGCAGATGCGGCGGCGCGTGCGGGGTGTCAGCCCTCGAGCAGCTTGTCGAGGTCGCCCTTGGAGAGCTCCTCGGCCTCTTGCTCGGGTGCGGCAAGCGCCTCGCTGAGCAGGAGCACCACCGTGGTGCCCTCGCCCTCCACGCTCTGTATGCTCAGGCCGCTGAGGCTGCCGAAGTAGCCCCTGAGGCGGGCGTTCACGTTCTTGAGGGCGATGCCCATGCCGGTCTTCGAGCCGCCGTCGACCACCGTCGCCAGGCGCTCCGGGGGGATGCCCACGCCGTCGTCTGTGACGCTGATGACGGCGTCGTCGCCCACGGGCTTCACCGTCACCGCGATGTGCAGGGTGCTGCCGTCCGGGCGGCGCCCATGTCCCACGGCGTTTTCGACCAGGGGCTGCAGGATGAAGGCCGGCACGCGCAGCTCGCCGAGCTCACCCAGGTCGCTGATCTGCATCTGGACGGAGTCCTCGCCAAAGCGCGCGCGCTGGAACATCAGGTAGCGCTCGGTCTGCTCGATCTCGCTGGCAAGCGGGATGAGGTCCTCGCTGTTCTCGAGCAGGCGGCGGTAGTACACGGCGAACTCCCTCAGCATGGTGCGCGCCTTGGTGGGGTCCGTGCGCGTGTAGCTGGCGATGGTGTTGATGGTGTTGAAGAGGAAGTGCGGGTTGATCTGGGCCTGCAGGGCCTTGAGCTCCATGCGTGCGGCGAGCTCCGCCTGCTGCTCGAGGTAGCTCAGGGACAGCTGGGTCGAGAGCAGCTGCGCAAAGCCCTCGGCCATGGCGAGCTGGTCCTCGTCCATGCGCGAGGCCGACGTGTAGTAGAACTTGAGGGTGCCCACGATGTTCTCGCGCACCACGAGCGGGACGATGATGGCGCCCTTGATCTTGGCGCCGTCTCCCTTGAAGCCCAGGGCGTTGGCGGTCTCGACGACGCGGGTCTGGCCGTCTTCGAGGGTGTCGAGCGTGACGACGGTCTGGATGGGAGTCCCCTGCTCGTGGTTCTTGCGGTCGACGCCGGAAAAGCCCAGGATCTGGGTGCGGTCCGTGATGGCCACGCTGCAAGCCGTGACGGCCGTGAGCAGCAGGTCGCACACCGCCTGGGCGGACTCCTGCGAAAGCCCCTCCCTCATGAAGGTGACGGTCTGGCTGGCGAGGTCCAGGGTGCGGTTATTGGTGTTGGCGCGCACGTGGATGTCCTGGCCGGAGACCACCAGCGCCACCAGGCTCAGCGCGGCCATGCCGATGATGGCAGCCACGCCCACGGCGGGCGACGCCGCGCTGCTCGAGAAGAAGACGCAGTACACGGCGATGACGCTGAGGATCGCGTAGGTGACGAGCAGGACCCCCACGCCAACGAGTTTCTTGGGATCTCTCTCCATCGACGTACCTCCCTGCCGGCCTAAAGGCACCCGCGCATGCAAACCAAAGGGAGCGGGGCCGTCCGCCTCGCTCCCAAGCAGTGTAATGCCTCTGCGGCCCGGCGGGCCAGACGGGGGCTAATCTGTTGATACGGCGCTGAAGCGCCCTGTGAAGGACGCGCTGTTGCCCTGCACGTAGCGCGCACCGGAAAGCTGGGTTGCCAGCGGCGTGCAGTTCCACAGCCCACGCACGAGGGCAGGCCACTGGCGCTGGAACTCGAAGTAGCGGCTGCAGTTGTCGCGGGCGTACTCGGAGGCCTCCTTGCGCCCGCCGAAGGCGATGCCCAGGTACTCGCTGTGCTCCGGGGCGCCCACGGCGCTGGCCAGGGCGGTGGCAAGGGCCTGGCGGTCAACCTTGTGGGTGAGCCACTTGCCGGGGTAGGGCTCCATGGTGTGGGGCTCCACGCGCATGAGGTCGATCTGAGCCTTGGCGAACTCGACCTTCCTGCTCTGGTAGAACCAGCGCACCACGTCTTGCTGGAAGTGGGCGGGCGTCTCCATGCGCTCGCGGGGCATGCGCTGCACGCCGAGCTTGTTGTCCAGCCAGATGTCTTGGTGGTACATGCGGCAGCTGATGACGTAGTCGAGGTCCTCGCCCTTGGTGATCCAGGGGTCGAAGCTCACGCTGCCGAAGGTCTCTGCGTGGAGCACCATGCAGCTCGCCGCGGCGGTGTTGGCGCGCGAGAGGCGCGGGCCCTCGAGGGCGGGGCCGAGGTAGGCGTTGAACTCGCGGACCTTGCTCCAGGGCTTGCGGTACCAGCGCTTCTCGGGCTGGGCCAAGCGCTTGCCCTGGGCGTCATAGAAGTAGCCGGTCTTGGCGGTGACGAGCCCGCCGGAAGGAGTCTGAGCGCCGATGCCGTAGAGAGCGCGCTCGAGGAAGTCGGGACGGTCGACGATGACGTCGTCGTCGAGGAACACGACGGTGTCGTGGCCGAAGATCGAGGCGGCAAGGATGCCGAGGTTCTTCACGGCGCCGTAGCCCGCCAGGCTGGCGCAGCTGGCTAGGGCGCCCAGGCCGATCTGCTCCATGCGGCGGTGGATGTGGCGCTGCTCGGGGGCCGCGACCATGGCGAGCTCCATGTGGGGGTAGCGGCCCAGGATCTCCCTCACCTTCTCGGCCGCCTGGTTCTCGGTGCCGGGCTCGGCGGCGACCAAGACGATGACCCTCCCCAGGCCGGTGACGCGCTGCAGGGAGTCGAGGCAGCGGGCGAGGTTGCCGGGCTGGTCGATGGGGGTGACGTAATCGTACACGGGGCCGCCTGCAGAGCTGCCTGCTCCGCGGCGCCCGCACCAGTAGGTGGGAATGACGATGACGGGGTTCAAGTTCATGCTGTGGGAGCTTCCCTTTCTCGTTTCTCGTTCTGTGTAGCGCCCACTAGGGTAGCACCACAGCGCGCGCAGGGGGCATCCCTCCACAACATGCGCAAAGAGGCGCCCCCCTAGAGCTCGAAGTCCATGCTCTGGTCACGCGGGTCGACGTGCGCCAGGCGTACCCTCACGCGCTGCCCCAGGCGGTAGGTGCGCCCGGTCTCCTCCCCCATCAGCGTCTGCAGCTTGGGGTCGAACTGGCAGTACTCGTGCCTCACCGGGTCGATGCGCACGAAGCCCTCCGCCGTGTTGTCGAGCCTCACAAAGAAGCCGTACTGGTGCACCGCGCAAATCGTGGCCTCGAAGCTCTCCCCCAGGTGAGCGGCCATGTACTGGCAGATCTTGAGGTTGACGCTGTCGCGCTCGGCCTCCTCGGCGACGCGCTCCATCTTGCTCGCGTGCCCGGCCAGCCACTCCAGCTGCCCCTCCATCGAGCAGGGGTCCTTGAGCAGGCGGTGGACCATGAGGTCGGGATAGCGGCGGATGGGGCTGGTGAAGTGGCAGTAGCAGCTGCTCGCCAGCCCGAAGTGCGGCTGCGGCTGCACGCTGTAGCGCGCCCGCTCCATGCTGCGCAGCACCATGCTGTCCACGAGGGCGGCCTCCGGGCGCCGGCGGGCCTCGTCTAGCAGGCGCTGGTAGGCAGCCGGCTCGCCCGCGGCAAGGCCGGTGGTGCCGTAGCCCAGCTCCTTGAGCACGGGCAGCAGCGCCTCGAGCGACTTGGGGCGGGGGCTCTCGTGGATGCGGTAGACGCAGGGCAGCTTCTTGCGGTGCAGGTGCGAGGCCACGCACTCGTTGGCCGCGATCATCGCCTCCTCGATCATCGAGGTGGCGTCGTTCTTCACCCGCAGGTCGATGCGCGTCGGCATGCCGTCCTCGTCGAGCACGGGCTTGGCCTCCGGTGCGTCGAAGTCGAGCGAGCCGCGCTCCTCCCTGCGCGCGAGCAGCTTCTCTGCCAGGCGGTGCAGCTCCAGCAGCCGCGGGGCGAGGGGCTCTGCAAGCGACGAGGGGCTCGCACCCTGCTCCAGCTGGTCGAGGAGCTCCTGCGCTTGGGCGTAGGTGAAGCGGCGGCGGCTGCGTATGACGCTGGGAAAGATCTGGTAGCGGCGCAGCACGCCCTCCTCGTCGAAGTGCATGTCGCAGGTGAGGGCGCGCCTGTCCACCCCCGGACGCAGGCTGCAGATGTCGCAGCTCAGTTCCTCGGGGAGCATGGGGATGACGCGGTCGACCAGGTAGACGCTGGTGGCGCGGTCGCGCGCGCAGATGTCGATGCTGTCGTCGAAGGCGACGTAGCTCGAGACGTCGGCGATGTGCACGCCCAGGCGCGTGTAGCCCCCGATGCTCTCGATGCTGATGGCGTCGTCGAAGTCGCGCGCGTCTGCGGGGTCGATCGTGAAGGTGACGCGCCCGCGCAGGTCGTGGCACAGGGGGTCCTCGAGCGCGCCCTCGATGTCTGCCTCCAGCGCGCGGGCCCGCTGCAGCGCCTGGGCAGAGAACTCCGTGCTCAGCCCGTGGTCGTGGACGATGACGTCGACGTCGATGCCCGGCCGGTTGCTGTCGCCGAGCACCTCGACGATGTAGCCGGTGGCAGCGCAGCCTCGAGTGGGATAGCCCGTGATGCGCGCGAGCACCATGTCGCCGTCCTTGGCGGCAGGCGCCTGGCGCATGTCGACGAAGATGTCGTGCTGGACGCGGGGGTCCTGCGGGACGACCGCCGCAAGGGGGTCGCACACCCTGAGCACGCCCACGACGTACTCGAGCGCGCGCTTGTGCACGCGCACCACCACCGCCTCCCGGCGCATGCCGGCGCCGCGCTGGGCAGGGCGCGGGCGGACCTCCACCGTGTCTCCGTTCATGGCGCCGCCGGTGCGGTTGGCGGGGATGTAGAAGGTTCCCTCCTGGGTCTCGACAAAGCCGTAGCCCTCGCGCGCGATGTCGATCACGCCCAGGGGACAGTTGCCCTGCAGGCGGCTGGAGTGCCCGCGCCCCTTGCCGCCGCGGCGGGCCTTGCCGTGGCGCGCCATTACCTCGAGGCCTTGTCGAACTCTTCTTTGAAGGCGCTGAACATGCCCCTGGTCTTGCGGAGCTGGCTGCCCAGGGCGGCTGCCGCACTGTCGAGCACGGAGTCGTCCTCTTCCTCGGCAGCGGCTCGCACGGGCTCTTGGGCCGCCTGGGGCTTGGGGGCGGGCTCGTCCTTTGCCGAGGCTGCGCTGGAGGAGGCCTCCCCCTTCGCCTTGAGTGAGCCTATGGCCTGGCCCAGCTTGTAGGCGCCGGTGTTGATGGCCTCGCCGGCCTTCGAGCCCAGCTCTGAGCCCTTCTCCCTCAGCTGGAGCTCCTCTGCCTTGGCAGATGCCTTCTCCTTGATCGCGCCGATCGCCTCGCCGGCCGCAAAGGCGGTTTCCTCGATGTTCTCCGCGGCCTTCGAGCTCACGGCCTCCTGGCCCTGCGAGAGCTTGTGGGTGCCCTTGGCCCAGGCCTCGCCGGCCTTTGCGGCCACACCGCCGCCGGCCACCACATCTCCCTTCTCGACGTCGGCGACGATTGCCTGGAGCTGCGGGTCATAGCCGCGCAGGCGGTCGAGGGCGATGTCTGCAGAGCCCAATATCAGGCGGTTGACGTCGCCGGACGAAACATCGATCGACTTGATGCGCAGGTCGTCGCCGATGACGATGTTGGAGATGATGCCCAGCTCCTCACCCTGGAGATTGCGCACCGCCATGCCGTCCCAGATGATGCACAGGTCGAGGTCGACGCCGAGCGCCTTGGCGGCGTCCCTGTCCCACGCGCTGCGGTCGTCGAGCTCGACGAGGATGTCGCCGTCTTCGGTGAAGCCCACCTTGTCGAGAGACACGAAGCGGTCCTTGCGCTGCACCATCATCGCGGCGTCCGGGCGTTTGACCATGAGGCCCACCGCCTTGGGCTTGCTGGGATGGAAGACGAGGCAGTGCACCTTGCCGTACTTCTTCACGCGGCCCTTCTTCGTGCTCACGAAGACCTTGAGCTTGTGGAGATTCTTGGTTTCGAGCATCGCTCCTCCTTGGGGTTGTGCGCTGGCGCACCCGAAAAGACGGGGACGCCCCGCGTGCGTCCCCGTGCTCGTGCCCTGCTGCGCGCCGGCTTGCGGGCGCTACTTGTACCAGTTGACGGTCTGCGCGGCCTGCTCCTCTGCAGGCTCCTCGACGGCGTCTTCGACAGCGTCGATCGCATCTTCGACAGCGCTTGCGACCGCTGCGGCAGAATCGACCGCGGCCTGGGCAGCGTCCTCGATGATGTCGTCGAGCTCGGGCTCTGCCGAGGGGACGTCCGTCACATCTGCCTCGACGGTGGTGGTGGCGACGTGGTTGCGCGTGATCTGCTCTGCCAGGGCGTCGCGGGCCTCGGCGATCTTGGCCTTGATGTCCTCTGCCGCCGGCGAGCCTTCCGCCGCCTTGGCAGACGCCTTGCCGTATGCGGAGCTCGCGGCGTCGATCACCGGCTCGGCCACAGAGCGGATGGGCTCCGGAGCCGCGTCTGCGGCGTCCTCGACCTTTTCGGCAAGCAGGCGGCGGGTCTCCTTGCCAGAGCGGGGAGCGAAGAGGAGAGCGGCTGCGGCACCCGCTGCCGCGCCGAGGATGAACCTGAACTTGCCCATGACGACCACCTTTCCAGTGTGTGTACCATGCCGTTTTCAGCCTACCATCTCGCCAGGAGCCTGGGGTGAAAAACCATCGTCTCGACACCTGCACGACACACAGGCTTAACCCGGCCGAAAAACTGCGACAAGCCCGCGCGGGGCGGGCTTGTCGCGAAGAGGCTCTGTCAAGTGCGGGCGGCCTATGCGCGGCCGAAGTGCTGCACGATGAGACTCGTGAAGGAGGGGCGGTTGAGCTCTGCGAGGTGCAGGCTGTCCTTGAGCTGCTGGGTGGGCTCGACGAGGAAGTAGAAGACGGGCTCGCCGGGCAGGTACCACTCGCCGTCGATCTGGCAGATGCGGCAGCCGAGCGCGCCCTTGGCGCCGGGGACCACGGAATGGGCGAGGCCGGGGTTGTGGACGGCAAAGCGCTGGCCGCTCTCGGCCTCCTCGAGGGTGGTGATGTTGAGCAGCGGAGCGACGCCCTCAACCCAGAAGATCGCGCAGAACTGGGTGTCGACGACCTGCTTGAGCTCCGCGACCTTTGCGGGATCGGCGCTGGCAGGGGGGTTGGCCGCATAGGACTTGGCCAGGGTCATGCCGGGCTCGTACTCGTAGTCGAAGAGGAACCACTCCAGGAAGAAGGCCTGGGTCTGCTCCTCGCTCATGTTGCGGGGCGCGTTGCCCAGCTCGGCGACGAACTGCTTGGAAGCCTTCGCGGCAAGCTTCTTGGACTTGGCCATGTCGGAGGCGATGAAGTAATCGAGAACCTCGGCGTAGTCGAGGGAAGGTGCGGACATTGGTACTCCTAACGTATTGCGTGCTGGGCTCCGAGCATCAGCGCACCCCGGGAAAGGGGGCTCTCGAAGACAATAAGCCTTCATACTATATCGGAAAGAACGGCTCTGTGCCCAACATCTTGCGCTTTGTGGATTAACCGTTCGCTAAGCGAAGGGTATGCGAGCGCATGCCCTAGCGGTTGTCCACGGTCTCCGGGTAGAGGTCGTGGTTTGCAAGGCGCGTCCAGGCGACCTCCTCCCAGCGGGTGCCGGGCCTGCCGTAGTTGCAGTACGGGTCGATCGAGATGCCGCCGCGCGGGGTGAACTTGCCCCAGACCTCGATGTACTTGGGGTCCATCAAGGCGATGAGGTCCTTCATGATCTTGTTCATGCAGTCCTCGTGGAAGTCTCCGTGGTTGCGGTAGCTGAACAGGTAGAGCTTGAGGCTCTTGCTCTCGACCATGCGCACGTCCGGCACATACGAGATGTAGATGGTGGCAAAGTCCGGCTGGCCCGTGATGGGGCACAGGCTCGTGAACTCAGGGCAGTTGAACTTGACGAAGTAGTCGTTGCCCTGGTGCTTGTTCTCGAAGGTCTCGAGTACGCTCGGGTCGTAGTCCTGGGGGTAGCGGGTGCCCTGGGCACCCAGAAGGGTCAGGCCCTCATC
>SFLO01000025.1 GCA_004553405.1 Coriobacteriaceae bacterium | reverse complement strand
TGATGCCGCCTCCGCCATAGACCGTTCGGCCCAAACGTGTTTTATATTCGTTGCCGGAGTTGCGGATGCTGTCGGCCGAATAGAACTCACCGTGCTTGAACCGCTCGTTGAGGTCGTTGTCGTAGGCGCTCTTGACGGCGTAGATGCAGCCGAACTCCACTGCGACGAGCAGGAGCATCACCATGCTCATCCCGAAGAAGGCCGCGAATACCGTGATGTTGCCGCGCTCGTCCCTCATCAGCGGATCTCCGTTCTGCTCGACAGGGCCCGCTCCCGCACCACGTGCCTCGACACGCGCACATGCGACAGCCCCGGCAGGTTGACCAAGGTGGGGAGCTCGCAGCTGACGTCGAACTCGACGAGCCCAGCCGAGGTCTCGCGGTAGAGCTCTTCGAGCAGGTAGCTCTCGAGGCCCTCCTCGTCGCTGACGAGGGCGTTGTTGAGGATGGGCGTGACCTGGCTGCGGCTGTATGCCTCTTGCCGGGTGAAGGCGCTGTTGCTCACGACGACAGAGCTGCCCTGGGTTGCCCCCGCGCATGCCGCGATCGCCTGGGACACGATCTCGTCTGCCTCCTGCGGGCTCGACGCCTGCTCGAGGCGGGCGACGTCAACGGCCCAGGCCGCCTGCTCGATCTGCCCGCTGAGCGTGAGGACGGAAAACGCCATGATCGCCAGCTGGGCGAACGCCAGCGCGAGGATGAGAAAGAGCGGCATGGCTATCGCCAGCTGCACGGTCTCTGCGCCGAGCTCGGGGGAGGGGCGCTGCGTGGGGTTCCCTACCATGTGCTTCCGTCCGTCCTGTCGATGCAGCCGGACTCCCGGCAGCGTGCGCTGAGGGATCCGTCGCCGCCTGCTGCCAGGGAGATGCCCCTGCCCACCAGGGTGTAGTAGCTGCCCGTGTAGCTCAGCTCGACGCTGAAGGGCTGGTACGTGCATCGAGACTCCCTCCTGACGGCTGCCTCGGACACCCCGGGATAGACGATGTGGGTGTAGCTGCGGGATTCCTCGGCGCCCAGGCTCACGCTGAGCCCGAGCTCCGCGTAGGCGGGGTCGATGCTGGCGAGGTAGCTCCTCAGCGCTGCGGGGTCGCCTGCTGCCTCGGGGATGTCCATGCAGTAGCGCACGGCTGCCGTTGCGGCGGAGTCGAGCGAGAGCCGGCACTTGACGAGCGCGCTCAGGTCCAAGACCCCAGCGACCATCAGCAGCACCAGCGGCAGGGCGAAGACCGCCTCGACGACGGCTGCGCCCTCCTCGCTGCGCGCGCGGGAGTTTGCGAGGGCGTTCACGGGGCGTTCACGGGGCACCTCCCGGCGCTATTGCCGTTAGTTCCCCGGAGCGGCGCCGCCGGCAGAGCGGGTCGCACCGGCAGAGAGGCTGTCGAAGACGTTCGTGATGTTGGTGCCGGTGCTTCCGATGACGCCGCGCAGGGTGTCTTGGAAGGTCAGCAGCGCTGCTCCCAGGCCAACGGAGCAGATGATCCCGATGACGATCTCGACCGTCTCGGCCCCGTTGCCGGGCTCGTCGGTGAAGAAGCTCTTGAACATGAGGGGTCCTTTCTGTGACGCGATGGGCGGGTTGCCGCAGCGCGGGGGATGGGTGCTATGCAAACGCGAGCTGCGCGGCGAGCCCGATGGCGTACCAGCAGCTCAGGCCCGGGGCATAGGGCACGTAGGACTTGCGGTTGCCTCCCTTGAAGAGCAGGGTGACCGCCGCCACGAGCCCCATCACCAGGCTCGCCCCCAAGAAGCCGTAGAGCGTGCCGGTGAGCCCGGAGAAGATGCAGATCAAGGGGATGATGCGCAGGTCGCCGTCCCCGATGGCGGGGCAGCCGCTCAGGTAGCCCATGAAGCGGTTGGTCGCATGGAGGGCCAGGCCCATCACCAGTGCGGTGGCCAGCGAGAGGAGCAGCCCGTAGGGCCCGGAGACGCTGAGAGAGAAGACAAGCGCCGCAACCCCGAAGGGGAGGCACAGCTGCCAGGGGATGATCCGGGCGCGCATGTCGCAGAGGAAGACCGATTCCATGAGCGCCCCGGCGGCGATGCCGCTGGCGACAGCGAGGGGGCTGGCCCCAGAGAGGCCGAGCCCGAGGGCTGCGGCGGCAAGGAAGCTGCCGCAGCCCAGGCGCAGGGGGAGGGTGATGCGGAGCCGGTAGCTCTGCTCGACCTCCCGTTCCCGGGGGAGGGAGAGGGAGGGGTCTCGTGCCCGCGGACGGGTGGGGAGGACGCCCGCCTCCCTCAGGGCAGAGACCTTCTCGAAGGAGAGCTTGCCCGCTGTGACCAGGGTGATCTGCCGCCTGCCCCACAGGGCCATCTCCCGCTCCACCCGCTCTGCGTCGACGCTCGGCTTCCTGTGGGTGAAGGCCAGGTGGTGGCGGTAGTCCTCGAGGCTCTGGTTCCAGTTGCGGTTGATCTCGAGGTACTTGTAGAGCAGGAGCTCTCTGGTCGCCCACGGCACGAGGAAGAAGCCGGCGGCGAATGCCAGTGCTGTGATGAGTGCTGCGAGTTCCATGGCGGCTCCCTTTCGTGTGCGGGCTGCCCGGCGCTTGCGACGGCGCCGGGTGCCTTCCTGCGAGTGGGCACCACCTTAGGGGGCGGATCTCTCAGCGGAGCAGACTAAAACACGAGCCGGATCGGAGCGTGTTCCGAACCGCGCTGGAACAAGATACGGGCAGAATCTGAACGGCAACCCGCGCCCATCCGGGCAAAGTACGGGTGGAATCCGAACAGAATCTGCCTTTGCAACCGCCCCGATACGAAAAAGGCAGGTCAGGGCCTTGCCATCCTTGTGGAAAACAGGGGTGGAAACCAGGTAGTACATCATGCGAAGCAAAGGGGAGTCGGGCCTCCTCCAGCGGATCGGGAGCCGTCTGAACGCATGAAAAAGGCACCTCCCGGCCGGCTGGACGCCGCCTGGAAGGTACCTGGGTGCTTGCGCCGCGGGGATTGCCCCCCGCTGCCGCCTAGCGGAAGTCGTTGAGGTTGGCGTTGAAGAAGTCGCCGCTGATGTGGGCTTCCTCGGAGTTCTTGACCTGCACGCCGCCCGTGTAGGCTTCGTCGGCGGCGAGGCACGCCTCCTCGCCGAAGGCGTCCTCGAGCATGTCGGTCGCCTGGCGGATGGCCTTGCGCACGCCTGCGTCTGGGTCTGTCATGGCCGCCTGCCTGAGCAGGGGGTAGTAGTCGATGCTGTTGGAGGCTCCCATGGCAAGGGCTGCCGCGGCGCGCATCTCGGGGCTTGCCATGTCGTCTGTGACGTTGACCTCGCTGCCCTTGCGGGTGTAGAAGGCCCTTCCCTCCAGCAAGATGGCGGCGAGGTCTGCGCCCTCGGGGATGATCTGGTCTGCGTTGTCCATGAGCGGCTCCTTCACTATGGGCTGGTCTTTCATACGGCTTGCGTTGCTGCAATGGTAGCAGCATGGTGCGGCGGGCAGCCCCACTTGAATCCATGACGTATATAAGAAAGGCCGGGATGCTGTGCTCCCGGCCGCTGCATGCGTTGGCACCCCCAGCGGGATTCGAACCCGCGATCTTCGCCGTGAAAGGGCGACGTCCTGGGCCTCTAGACGATGGGGGCAAAAGGCTAGGACATTATGTCATAGTTGCTCCTCTGGGGAAAGAACAAGATTCGGCGTTGACCCACGGTAATCGGGCGCCGTCCTCCCATGCGCTATCCTTCTTGCCGAAACCAAGCTGCCAGAGGAAGGGAAGCGACCATGGAGGAGCTCATCACCAGGGACAACGTTGAGCAGGCGGCGCGCACGGTGAGGGAGCTTGCGCCGGGCTTCGAGCCCGAGGTCGCCATCGTGCTGGGCAGCGGTATGGGCGAGCTGGCAGAGCAGATCGAGCAGCTTGCCTGCATCGACTACGGCTCCATCCCCCACATGGTCGCCTCGACGGCCCAGGGCCACAAGGGGAGGCTCGTCCTGGGCACCCTCGAGGGGCGCAGGGTCGCCTGCATGCAGGGCCGCCTCCATGCCTACGAGGCCAACAGCGCGCAGCAGATCGCCTTCCCCGTCTACCTGCTGGCATCCCTCGGCGCCCGCGTGCTCGTCATCACCAACGCCGCCGGCGGCATCGACCCGTCCTACGAGGTGGGCGACCTCATGCTCATCGAGGACCACATCAACTTTCAGATGATGAACCCCGTCATCAGCCCCGAGCCCCAGCTGGGCCCGCGCTTCTTCGACATGTCGCACGCCTACAGCCCCGCGCTGCGAGAGCTGGCTAGGAAGGCTGCGCAAAGCTGCGGCATCGGGCTGCGCGAGGGGGTCTACATCGCCGACCTCGGCCCGAGCTTCGAGACCCCTGCGGAGGTCCGTGCCTTCCGCGCCCTGGGGGCAGATGCGGTGGGGATGTCGACGGTGCAGGAGGTTATCGCCGCAAACCAGCTGGGGATGCCCGTCTTGGGTATCAGCCTCATCAGCAACCCGGCCGCCGGCGTGTGCGACGAGCCCCTCAGCATCGAGGACGTCTCGCGTGCGGCAGAGCTTGCCGCCGGCAACATGGGCCGCATCATCAGGGCGCTGCTCCCGTCGCTCTAGCGCGCATTCGGCACCGCTGCTGCCCAGGCGCGTGTTTCGCCACGGTAACAATGCAGGGGGCGTGCCCCGCTAAGGCTATAATCCCCCCTGTACAGCCCGTTTCACGTTGCAGAGGAGGTGCGCGATGGACCTCGACATGATCCCCATGACCATCGAGTCTCTGGCGCTGGGACTCATCCCCCAACCCTCCGTCCTCTCGCTGCGCCCCAGCAAGGCGCTGGCCCTTCCCGGCGAGGAGGACGACGACATCTACGACCGCGTCCTTCCCATCTGGATAGGCCCCACGGAGGCTGCCGCCATCGCCGCTGCAATCGACCACACGCGCGCGGAGAGGCCCCTCACGCACTCCACCATGGCCCAGGTCATCCGCTCCATGGGCGGATCCGTCAGCCGTGCGGTGATCGACAGGGTGAAGGGGACGACCTTCTACGCGACCGTCTACCTGCGCTGCCCCAACGGCATGTACACCCGGGTCGACGCGCGCCCCAGCGATGCCATTGCGCTCGTCATCCGCGCAGACGCCCCGCTCTTCGTCTCGCGCGAGGTGCTCGAGGCGGCGGCCCTGCCCCGCTCCTTCAAGCCCGGTGCAGACCGCAAGATCGAGATGGAGGAGTTCCACAAGTTCATCGAGGGCGTCAAGCCCGAGGATTTTGTCACCGAGGGCAACTAGAGCGTCTCTTCGCCTGATTCAAGCGAACAGCGCCCCCGCATGCGATGCGGGGGCGCTATCTTTGTGGCATGCCTGTAACAAACCTATGAAAGGGGCCTCGATGGCTGATCCCAAGATCAAGCGAGCGATTATCTCCCTCACCGATAAGACTGGCTGCGAGGACTTCGCCCGCGCGCTGGTGGACGAGTTCGGCGTCCAGATCATCTCTACCGGCGGCACTGCCCGCGTCCTGAAGGAGGCTGGCATCCCGGTCACCATGATCGACGAGCTCACCGGCTTCCCCGAGATGATGGACGGCCGCGTCAAGACCCTGCACCCCAAGGTCCACGGCGGCCTGCTCTGCCGCAGGGACCTCGAGTCGCACATGGGCGACGCCGAGGCGAACGGCATCGAGATGATCGACATGATCGTCGTCAACCTCTACGCCTTCGAGGCCACCATCGCCAAACCCGGCGTCGAGTACGCAGATGCCATCGAGAACATCGACATCGGCGGCCCCTCCATGCTGCGCTCTGCTGCCAAGAACCATGCCAGCGTCACCGTGGTGACCAAGCCTTCCTCCTATGACGCCATCCTCGAGGAGATGCGCGCCAACGGCGGCGCCACCACCCTCGAGACCCGCAAGAAGCTCGCCCTCGAGGTCTTCCGCACCACCAGCGCATACGACAACGCTATCTACAGCTGGATGCTCGGCGAGTTGGGCGGCGACGTCGACTTCGCAGACGACAAGCGCATCGTCTTGGAGAAGGAGGCCACCCTCCGCTACGGCGAGAACCCCCATCAGAAGGCGGCCTTCTACAAGCGCCTCAACCCCGGCCGCAAGGGCGGCGAGCCCGAGGGTGCTGCCCACACCCTCGCCAACGCCCAGCAGCTGCAGGGCAAGGAGCTCTCCTACAACAACTACCTCGACACCGACTCCGCCTGGTCTGCATGCCGCGAGTTCGGCACCGACGTCCCCACCTGCGTGATCATCAAGCATCAGACCCCCTGCGGCATCGCCCAGGCAGATGACATCGTCAAGGCCTACCAGGACGCCTTCGAGTGCGACCCCGTCTCTGCCTTCGGCGGCGTCATGGCCTTCAACCGCCCCGTCACCGCAGAGCTGGCCAAACAGATCGTCGAGGTGAACAAGCAGTTCTCCGAGGTCCTCATCGCCCCCAGCTTCGACGAGGGCGCTGTCGCCGTCTTCGAGCAGAAGCCCAACGTCCGCCTGCTGCAGACCGGCGGCATGAACCCCGCTGGCAACGACATCGAAGTCCGCATTGTCGAGGGCGGCATGGTCGTCCAGGACCTCGACTCCGTGGCCGAGGACCCTGCGGCCTTCACCGTCCCCACCGAGGCCAAGCCCACCCCCGAGATGATGGAGCAGCTCATCTTCGCCTGGAAGTGCGCCAAGTCCGTCAAGTCCAACGCCGTCGTCCTCACCAAGGGCACCCGCACCGTCGGCATCGGCGGCGGGCAACCCAACCGCGTGAATTCCGCCCGCATCGCCGTCGACCAGGCGGGCGAGGACGCCAAGGGCGCTGTGTGCGCATCTGACGCCTTCCTCCCCTTCCCGGACACCCTCGAGGTCGTTCGCGACGCAGGCGTCGTCGCCCTCATCCAGCCCGGCGGATCCATCCGCGACGACCTCTCCATCGAGGTCGCCAACGCTGCCGGCATGCCCATGGTCTACACCGGCCACAGGCACTTCCGCCACTAGAGTCCAAGGCTCGGCACACATCGAAGGGGCAGTGGGAACCCGGTTCCCGCTGCCCCTTTTTCATAGAGAATTAACTTTTCCTTGCGCCTCTCGATGCTTTTGCGTATCATTCCTTGCGCATCAGATGCAGTAGCTCCCCGTCCTTGAGGAACGCGCCTTTATGAGGGAGGACATCCGCCGTGCAGCGGGTGCGAAAGAGGGAAGGCCGCGGGCAAGGAAGCGTCGGGTCGAGCACAGCATACGGGGCTTGCGTGAACAGGCCCCGACAAAACGGGACGCCGGGAGGGCGTCCTTTTTTGTTGCGGCCCTTCGCTCGGGCGGCTCCCTGCTGCCGTCCCTCCGCCGGGGCGTGTGCCGCTCGGGCCGCCTGATGTATCATCCCCCTCACGCACCGCACGAGAAGGAGCAGCATGACCGAGCCCATCCCACGCAACAAGATCAACACCGCCGAGCAGCCTGCTGCGCGCGACGACGCCGCGCTCGAGGCCGAGTGGCTCGCTAACAACGTCCCGGCTGAGCGCCTCGAGCTGCGCTGGCGCTATGAGAGCGCCGCGGTCCAGCTCTACGAGCGCCGCCTGCGCAGCCTCTCTGCCTACGGCGTGGGCCCCGCGCTGCGCTCCTACCTGCGCACGCGCCTGGAGTGGTTCTGCGACAACAAGCTCTACGCCCAGCCGCGCGGCACGGTGGTCGTCATCGTCGAGACCAACGGAGACGTCGACATGAGGCTCGACGAGCCCGCTGCCGCCCCCGTCCTCACCGAAGGGCAGCTGCTGTGGGACGGCGACGCCCTCGCGGGCTGCGCGCTCCCCGGCACGCTCTTCGCCCGCTGCGGGGACAGGCTCGCGCTGCTGGGCCCCGAGCCCCTGCGCGACGCCTGCGAGTGCTTTGCGGCAGACCTCTCCCAGACCCTCGCGCACAGCTTGGGCTACGAGCTCTCGCAGGAGCCCGTGCTCCGCGGCGACCTCGCGTCCTGTGAGCTGGTGCTTGTCAACGAGGAGCTGGGCCACATCGTCTTCGAGGGGCATGGCGGCCCCTTCGCAGACAAGATCGGCGCCTGCTTCGCCAAGCTCTGGGCCAGCGGCAAGTAATCCGCCGGGCGCCCATCGGCTACAATGGCTGCCTGGCTTTCCTAGCAAACTTCTTCGAGGGGGTACCCGTGCCTGTCACCACCGACCACGTCGTCGAGACTATCTCGATGGTCACCCAGCAGCATCTGGACATCCGCACCATCACCTTGGGCCTGAGCCTCTACGGCTGCGTCGACAACGACGTGGACGCCGTTGCGAGGAAGGTCTACGAGCGCCTCACCACTGCGGCTGAGAACCTCGTCCCCACTGCAGAGCAGCTGCAGAGGGAGTACGGCATCCCCATCATCAACAAGCGCATCTCCGTCACGCCTGTCGCCGCCCTCGCTGCGGCGACAGACGCCGAGGACCTCACGCCCATCGCCGTCGCCATGGACCGCGCGGCGAAGGAGGTCGGCGTCGACTACGTGGGCGGCTTCTCCGCCCTCGTCCAGAAGGGCATCGCCGACGCAGACCGCCGTCTCATCAACAGCATCCCCAAGGCGCTCTCTGTGACAGACCGCGTCTGCGCATCTGTGAACGTGGGCTCCACCAAGGCCGGCATCAACATGGACGCCGTCCTGCGCATGGCCGAGGTCATCCGCGAGTGCTCCGAGCTCACGGCAGACCGCCAGTGCGTGGGCGCCTCCAAGCTCGTGGTCTTCTGCAACGCTGTCGAGGACAACCCCTTCATGGCCGGCGCCTTCCACGGTGCAGGCGAGCCCGGCGAGGTCGTCAACGTGGGCATCTCCGGCCCCGGCGTGGTGCGCGCCGTCTTGGCGGACATGCCCAAGACCGCCTCGATGACAGAGATCGCCGAGGCCATCAAGGCCACCACCTTCAAGATCACCCGCGCAGGCGAGCTCATCTCGCGCGAGGCCTCCAAGCGCCTGGGCTACCAGCGCGGCATCCTCGACCTCAGCCTCGCCCCCACCCCCGCAGAGGGCGATTCCGTGGCAGAGATCCTCGAGGCGATCGGCGTGGGGAAGGTGGGCGCCCCCGGCACCACCGCCGCCCTCGCGCTCCTCAACGACGCCGTCAAGAAGGGCGGCGTCATGGCCAGCTCCTCTGTTGGCGGCCTGAGCGGCGCCTTCATCCCTGTTTCCGAGGATGCGGGCATGATCCGCTCTGCAGAGGCCGGCTGCCTCACCCTGGAGAAGCTCGAGGCCATGACGGCGGTGTGCTCCGTGGGCCTGGACATGATCGCCATCCCCGGGGACACGACGGTCGAGACTATCGCCGGCATCATCGCAGACGAGGCCGCCATCGGCCTGATCAACAACAAGACCGCCGCCGTGCGCCTCATCCCCGCGATCGGCCAGGGTGTGGGCGGCTGCGTCGACTACGGCGGACTCTTCGGCAAGGCCCCCGTCATGGCGGTGAACACCAATTCCGGCACCGTC
>SFLO01000024.1 GCA_004553405.1 Coriobacteriaceae bacterium | reverse complement strand
CCGAGCTGGCCGAGAAGAAGCGCCTGGCAGAGGAGGCCAAGGAGGCCGAGCGCGAGGCCAAGCGCCTCAAGCCCACCTCTGTCTTCGACGGTCTGCTCTCCCAGATCGCAGCCGAGAACGACCGCCTGGCCAACGAGAAGGCCGAGGCCGCCACTGCCAAGCGCGAGAAGGAGGAGGCCAAGGAGGCCGCCCACCGCGAGCGCGGCGAGAAGGCTGCCGAGCGCGGCGAGGGCCACGACGGCCGCGAGCGCAACAACAAGAAAAAGAAGAAGGGCGGCCGCAAGGCCGAGGTCTCTGTCGACGACCAGTCCGAGGACGACCGCTATCGCCAGATGGCTGTGGCTGCCGAGCAGCTGCAGCGCGACAAGGTGCTCGAGGAGGCCCGCGCCGCCGTGGCCGAGGCCGAGACTGAGTCGAAGGGCCGCCGCAAGAAGCGCAAGGAGCGCCGTGCGGCAGAGGCAGCGAAGAAGGCCGAGGAGGAGGCGATCAAGGAGGCCGAGCGCACCGGCATCGCCGTGGGCGTCATCAAGGTCGTCTCCGGCGTCACCGTCGGCGAGCTGGCCGAGCTCCTCGAGGTCCCCGGCAACGAGATCGTCAAGCGCCTCTTCCTGCTGGGCACCCCGCTCACCCTCACCCAGACCATGAGCGACGAGCTCGTCGAGCTCATCGCAGACGACCTGGGCCGCGAGGTCAAGGTCGTGTCCCAGGAAGAGGAGATGTCCTTCACCTTCCATGACAACGAGGAGGACCTCAAGCCCCGCCCGCCCGTGGTCACCGTCATGGGCCACGTCGACCACGGCAAGACCTCGCTGCTCGACGCCATCCGCGAGACCGGCGTCGCCAGCACCGAGGCCGGCGGCATCACCCAGCACATCGGCGCATCTGTGGTCTACATCAACGGCCAGCAGATCACCTTCATCGACACCCCGGGCCATGAGGCCTTCACCGCCATGCGCGCCCGCGGCGCCCAGGTCACCGACGTCATCGTCTTGGTGGTCGCCGCAGACGACGGCGTGATGCCCCAGACCGTCGAGGCCATCAACCACGCCAAGGCGGCCAACGTGCCCATCGTCGTCGCCATCAACAAGATCGACAAGCCGGGCGCCAACCCCGAGCGCGTGAAGACCGAGCTCGTCGAGTACGGCGTCATCCCCGAGGAGTGGGGCGGCGAGAACATGTTCGTCGAGGTCAGCGCCAAGAAGCGCCTCAACATCGACGACCTGCTCGAGACCATCATCCTCCAGGCAGACGTGCTCGAGCTCAAGGCCAACCCGGACACCACCGCAAGCGGCTTCGTCATCGAGGCCAACCTGGACAAGGGCCGCGGCCCCGTCGCCACCGTCATCGTCCAGCGCGGCACCCTGCACGTGGGCGACACCCTGGTTGCCGGCATGGCCTACGGCCGCGTCCGCGCCCTGGTCGACCCCAAGGGCAACAACGTCACCGAGTGCGGCCCTTCCGACCCCGTCGAGATCCTCGGCCTGAACTCCGTCCCCGGCGCGGGCGACGAGTTCTGCGTCTTCGAGGAGGAGTCCGAGGCCCGCAAGCTGGCCCAGGAGCGCGAGTTCAAGGCGCGCCTGGCTGCCCAGGAGCAGAAGTCCCATGTCTCCCTGGACAACCTCTTCGCCCGCATGGAGCAGGACAAGCTGGCCGAGCTCAACCTCATCGTCAAGGCAGACGTGCAGGGCTCCATCGAGGCCCTGGCAGACGCCCTGGCCAAGATGGACCAGTCCGAGGTCCGCATCAACATCATCCACTCCGCCGTCGGCGGCATCACCGAGACCGACGTCATCCTGGCAGGCGCCTCCGACGCCATCATCATCGGCTTCGGCGTGCGCCCGCAGGCCAAGGCCCGTGCCGCAGCAGACCGCGAGGGCGTCGACATCCGCCTCTACAGGGTCATCTACAAGGCCCTCGAGGACATCAACGCCGCGCGCGTCGGCATGCTCGCACCCGAGGAGATCGAGGTCGACACCGGTTCGGCCGAGGTCAGGGAGCTCTTCCGCATGCCCAAGGTGGGCGTCATCGCCGGCTGCCTGGTCACCGAGGGCGAGATCAGCCGCACCGACACCGTGCGCGTGGTCCGCAACAGCGTCATCGTCTACGAGGGAGCCATCACCTCTATGCGCCACTACCGCGAGGACGTCGAGGTCATCCGCGCCGGCTCCGAGTGCGGCATCGGCATCGAGGGCTTCCAGGACATCAAGGAAGGCGACATCCTCGAGGGCTACCGCATCGACCAGGTCGCCCGCAAGGAGTAGGGAGGCGGCATGAAGCAGACTCCCGCATCCCGCAAGGCCAACGAGACGCTCAGGGACAAGATCGCGAGCGTGGTCTTGTTCCACATCTCCGACCCGCGCCTGCAGATGGTGACCATCACCGCGTGCGAGGTCTCCAAGGACCGCTCTGTCGCAGACGTCTTCGTCTCTGCAGACAAGGAGCGCTACGAGGAGGTCATGCAGGGCCTCGAGGCCGCCAAGGGGCGCATCCGCTCCCTGGTGGGCAAGGAGCTCGGCTGGCGCGTGACCCCGGAGCTGAGGTTCCGCATCGACAAGAGCGTTGACACCGCCGAGCACATCGCAGCCGTCTTGGAAAGCGAGCAGAAGTGGTTCGATTCGATTTCTCAGGAGCAGTAAGCCTGCTCAAGGAAGCCCGCACGGTGGCCCTCTGCGGCCACCGCAACCCCGACGGAGACTGCCTGGGCAGCGTTCTCGCGCTTGCCCAGGCACTGCAGTCCCTGGGGGTGGCGGCAACACCCCTCTTGGCCACGGCCGAGAAACCCAAGGTCTACGACTTCCTCCCCGGCTACGAGCAGCTGCTGCCCGCAGCCGAGTACAGCGAGGACCCCGATGTCTTCGTCATGCTCGACGTCCCCGAAGACGCGCGCATGGACGACGCCGCGGCGGTGCGCGCCCGTGCGCGCGCGACGGTCAAGATCGACCACCATCCCGGCCCAGAGGACATCGCCGATTTCGCCTACATCGACGTCGACGCGGCGGCGGTGGGCGTGCTCGTGTGGGAGCTGCTGCCCCAGCTGGGCGTCCAGCCCTCCGCGGGCATGGCGCGCTGCTGCTATGCCGCGCTGCTCACGGACACGGGCTCCTTCCGATTCCAGAACGCAGACCAGCGTGCCTTCGAGGCGGCCGCCCAGATGGTCGCCGCCGGTGCGGAGCCCTCGCTGGTGGCCTCGATGGTCTACCAGCGCAAGAGCCTGGCTGCGCTGCAGCTTGAGTCGAGGGTCGCCCAGCGCGCCCGCTTCGCCTGCGGGGGCAGGCTCGTCGTGTCCTGGATGGACGAGTCCGACCTCGCTGAGCTGGGCGCCACCAAGGACGACTGCGAGGAGCTCACCGACGTCGTGCGCCAGATCGACGGCCCCGAGGTCTCTGTCATCCTGCGCGGCATGGGCACCCACATCCGCGGGAGCATCCGCTCCAAGACCGACCACGACGTGGCGGCCGTCGCCAAGACCATGAATGGCGGCGGTCACCGCGCGGCAAGCGGCTTCACGCTCTACGGCCCCATGGAGGAGGCCGTCCAAACCGTGGTGGACCGCGTGGCGCAATCCTTTGGGCTGGAGCCCGGGGAGGCTCGATGAAGCGCGGCGAGAGCGGCCTGTGCGGCATCCTGGCCGTGGACAAGCCCAAGGGGATCAGCTCGCACGACGTCGTGAACGCCGTGCGTCGCGTCACCGGCGAGCGCCGCGTGGGGCACGCCGGCACCCTCGACCCCATGGCCACCGGGCTCATGCTCGTGTGCGTGGGAGCTGCCACGAGGCTTTCCGCCTATCTCACCGGCCATGACAAGCGCTATACCGCGCGCATCGTCTTCGGTGCCGCCACAGACACAGACGACGCCGAGGGCCGCATCACCACCGCCTACACCAAGACGGCGCCGGGGGAGGGCCTGGCGGGCCTTGCCGGCATCGACCCCCAGGAGCTGCTCGACAGCATCGAGGGCGAGGCCATGCAGCTGCCCCCTGCCTACAGCGCCATCAAGAAGAACGGCGTCACTGCCTACAAGGCGGCGCGCGAGGGCAGGGAGCTTGAGCTCGAGCCGCGCCGCGTGAGCATCTACCGCGCCCGCTTCATCGGGGCGGGCTTCGAGGAGGCGGACCTCGACGACGGTCAGGGCGGGCGCTTCACGGCGCTGCTGCCCTACTGGGACGTCGACCTCGAGGTGAGCAAGGGCACCTACATCCGCTCCATTGCGCGCGACCTGGGCCAGAGCCTGGGCTGCGGCGCGCACCTGAGCGCCCTGCGCCGCACCGAGGTGGGGGGCAGGGGCCTGGGGGGCTCCGTGACCCTGGAGGAGCTGGGAGAGCTGGCGGCTGCCGGTGCCGAGCTGCCCTGGGAGGATCCCGTCGCCCTGCTGGGCCTGGGCCGCAGCCGCGAGCTGAGCGAGGACGAGCTGGCAGACGTCGCCAACGGCAGGGCGCTCAAGGGCGCCTTCCCGCAGGGCCTCACCGCCTGCACGAGCAAGGGCCGCCTTATGGCCCTCTACAAGCAGGTGGGCAGCACGGCGAAGCCGGAGCTCGTCATCCCCGGCGGCGTGAGTGGGGTCGCCGCAGCCCAGCCGTCCGCGGCCAGCGAGCTGATCCTGTGGGACCCCTGCACCGCGCAGCCTGCCGGCCGCGAGCCGCGCGTGCTCGTCATCGGCGTGTTCGACGGCGTGCACAAGGGCCACCGCTATCTCATCGACGCCGCCTTGGAGGATGCCGCCGCGCGCGGGGTCAAGGCGAGCATCGTCACCTTCGAGACCGACCCAGACGAGTTCTTCGGGCGCGAGCCCGGCAGCTTCAAGCTCATGGGCAACGACGAGCGCCTGGCGGCGCTGCGCGCCTACGCCCCCGGCCAGGTTGCCGAGGTCGTCGCCATGCGCTCGAGCAAGGAGAACTACGCCGTGGAGCCGGAGGCCTTTCTCGACCGCCTGGGCGCGCTGTTCGAAGTAGAGGGCATTCACGTGGGAGCGGACTTCCGCTTTGGCTGCAGGGCGGCGGGCACGGTCGACGACATCGCGCGCTGGTGCGCGGCGAGGGGGGCGGACTGCTGCCCCCAGGACCTGCTGAGCATCGAGGGCGAGGTTGTGAGCGCCACCCGCATCCGCCGTCTGCTCGAGGCGGGAGACGTCGACGCGGCCCGCCGCCTGGGGGCGCGCGTCGTCTTGCGCGGCAGCGTGGTGCACGGGCGCGGCGAGGGCGGCGGCATGGGCTTTGCCACGGCCAACATCGAGCCCCGCGCAGACGTGATGATGCCGCGCGAGGGCGTGTACGGGGGCTTCTGCACTGTCGCAGGCCGCTGCTATGCTGCAGCTGTGAACGTGGGGGTGGCCCGCAGCTTCGAGGAGGCCACCTCTCCTGTGGAGGCGCACTTGCTCGATTTCTCCGGTGACCTCTACGGCAAGCCCGTCGAGCTGGAGCTCGTCCACTGGATGAGGCCCCAGATCAAGTTCGAGAGCCAAGAGGAACTCATCAGCACCGTGATGGGCAACATCCAGTGGGTGAGAGACGAGCTCGCGCCGCTGGCCGCCTCGAGGCGAAGGGAGAGCTGAGCCGCCATGGGCCGCATAGAAGACGACGACATCCGCCGCGTGAGAGAGGCCACGGACCTCGTGCAGCTGGTGGCAGAGACCGTCGTCCTCAAGCAGAAGGGGCGCCTCTTCTGGGGGTGCTGCCCCTTCCACAACGAGAAGACGCCCAGCTTCAAGATCGACCCGGGCACGCAGCTGTGGCACTGCTTCGGCTGCGGCAAGGGCGGGGACGTCTTCGGCTACGTCATGGAGCGCGAGAAGCTCGAGTTCCCCGAGGCGGTGCGCCAGCTGGCAGACCGCGCCCACATCGAGATCAAGGAGTCGCAGGGCGGCATGCCCCGCGGCCAGCGCCAGCGCATCATGGATGCCTGCGAGGCCGCCGAGGACTTCTTCCACACTCAGCTCATGCGCTCGAAGGACAGCGGCGCGGCCAGCGCCCGCAGCTACCTGGGCACGCGCGGCTTTGGCTCGGGCCCCTCGAGGGACTGGCGCCTGGGCTACGCGCCCGGCCATGGCAGGCTCTGCGCCTACCTGCAGTCGAAGGGCTTCTCGCGCGATGAGATGGTCCAGGCGAACCTCGCCTTCGTCAACGACGGCGGGCGCATGGTCGACCGCTTCTACAACAGGGTGATGTTCCCCGTGCACGACCTCCAGGGCCGCACCATCGCCTTCGGGGGGCGCGTCATCGGCAGCGGCGAGCCCAAGTACCTCAACAGCTCGGAAACCCCGGTCTTCCACAAGTCGTCCAACATGTTCGGCATCCACAAGGCCAAGAGCGCCATCGTCAGCAGCGGCACGGCCATCGTGGTCGAGGGCTACACAGACGTCATCGCCCTGCACGAGGCCGGCATCCGCAACGCCGTGGCGACCCTGGGCACGGCGCTCACCGCGCAGCACGTCAAGCTGCTGGGGCGCTTTGCATCGAGCATCGTCTACCTCTTCGACGGGGACGCCGCCGGCCAGAAGGCGGCCATGAGGGCCGCGGAGTTCATCGACTGGAGCTCTGCGCTCGAGAGCGGCCGCAACCCCATCGAGCTCAAGGTCACCGTGCTGCCAGACGGCATGGACCCGGCGGAGTTCGTGGGCGCGCGCGGCGCGGAGGCCCTGCAGGAGCAGGTGGCCGGCGCGCAGCCGCTGCTCGACTTTGCCGTCAACCGCACGCTGGACAGCTTCGACCTCTCCAAGCCCGCCCTGAAGGCGCGCGCCATGGAGGAGGCCCTCAAGATCTTGCTCCCCGTGCGCGGCTCTGTGATCGCCACGGATTATGTCAACACAATTGCCGACAGGCTCAACCTGGAATATACTGTAGTATCCCATGCTCTTAAGGAGCTCAAGGCCCCTGCGGTCGCCCGCCGCGAAGAAGATTCGGTGCCTCATCCAGAGCAGGGTGTCCCGCCGCGGAACACCGCAGCTGCCAAGGTCGTCGAGGAAGGCCGCAAGTACTCCCGCATGGAGTTCGAGCTGCTCTCCCTCTGCGTGGCAGACACGGCGCTCCTCGGCAAGCTGGGCAAAAGCCTTTTGGAGATTCACTGGGAGGACCCCCGCGCAGAAGCTATGGCAGACGCCTTGATGGGCGCCGGGGCGCAGGCAACCCCTGCGCAGGCCTACGCTGCTGCTGCAGCTGCGTGTCCGCAGGCCCCTGCGCTCTTGGCAGCCGCCATGAGCGAGGCTGAGCCGGGAGAGCAGGGCCAGCTTCGCGCCCGCCTGCTGGCGGTGAGCCTGCGGGAGAGGGACCTCGAGCGTGAGATCCGCCAGGCAAAGGCCCGCATGAGGGACACGGCGAGCCTGCCTCCCGAAGAGGCAGACGCCTTGTTCGAGAAGACCGTCGGGCTTCAACGGCAGCTCGTTGAGCTGCGCCGCGGCTCCCGGGAGTAACCGGGGCCAAACGAGAAGGGAAGAACGTGGCCGCAAGAGACAACGCCAGCAAGAAGAAGGCAGCCGAGGCAGCTGCCGGTGTGCTCGAGCCAGAGATCATCGAGAAGGTCGACGAGCTGGTCAAGGATTCTGGTAAGAAGACGAGCAGGAGCGCCATCGAGAGCGCCCTGGCAGACGAGGAGCTCAACTCCAAGCAGCTCGACGCCGTCGTGGACTACTTCCGCGCCTACGGTGTCAAGGTCGACGACGCCGCATCCTCCAGCCCGGTTGTAGAGGACGACCCCGACCCCTCCATGTCCGACGAGGACATCATGGAGGGCATCCCCGAAGACGAGCTCAAGGCGAGCGCCGAGGCCGAGAACCTGCTCAAGCAGGCCAGCAAGGCCTCCTCTCGCAAGAAGCGCGGAGAATCGCGCCGCGCCCGCGCCGAGGCCTCCAGCGTCGCCATGCTCACGGGAGACCCCGTGCGCATGTACCTGAAGGAGATCGGCAAGGTCGACCTGCTCACCGCAGCAGAGGAAGTCGACCTCGCCATGAAGATCGAGGCCGGTCTGGCCGCTACCGCGCAGCTCGAGGAGGCAGAGGCCAACGGCATCGAGCTCGACCGCAAGGAAAAGCGCCGCCTGGGCCGTATCGAGCAGGTGGGCTGGGACGCCAAGGACGCCCTCATCGAGGCCAACCTGCGCCTGGTGGTCTCCATCGCCAAGCGCTACGTGGGCCGCGGCATGCTCTTCCTCGACCTCATCCAGGAGGGCAACCTGGGCCTCATCCGCGCAGTGGAGAAGTTCGACTACACCAAGGGCTTCAAGTTCTCCACCTATGCAACCTGGTGGATTCGCCAGGCGATCACCCGCGCCATCGCAGACCAGGCCCGCACCATCCGCATCCCGGCGCACATGGTCGAGACCATCAACAAGCTGGTGCGCATCCAGCGCCAGCTGCTCCAGGAGCTCGGCCGCGAGCCAACCCCGGAGGAGATCGGCGAGAAGATGGACATGAGCGCCGAGCGCGTGCGCGAGATCCAGAAGATCTCGCAGGAGCCCGTCTCCCTCGAGACCCCCATCGGCGAGGAGGAGG
>SFLO01000023.1 GCA_004553405.1 Coriobacteriaceae bacterium | reverse complement strand
GCAAACTGCAGCAGGTACTCGGGCTTGCAGTCTGCGTTGGCACCCATGTCGCACAGTATGGTCTTGGCGACAGGGCTGGGGATGACGCTTGCGATGCAGGGGCGCTTGACGCCGGGAATGCGGCCCATGACGAGGGTGGCCGCAGACATGCACGCGCCGGTGCTGCCCGCGCTGAAGAAGCCCTGGGCTCTGTCCTCCCTCACCAGGCGGCAGCCCACGACGATGCTGGAGTCCTTCTTCTTGCGCACGGCGTTGGCAGGGTGCTCGCCCATCTCGATGACCTGGGTGGTTGCAACGGCCTCGCAGCGCTCGTGGGCAGCTGCGAAGGGCTCGACCACGTCTGCCGGGCCGGTGAGGATCACCTCGATGTCCGGCGCCGCGGCAAGCGCCTGCTCGACGCCCGCGAGTACGACGGACGGGGCCTCGTCGCCGCCGAGCGCGTCTACGACAAGCCTGACCATCTCCATGACGGTCTCCTCTCTGCTGTATCGCACACGCTTCCACGGGCCTCAGGGCCCCCGCAAGCTTGTGCGATGACTCGAAAACATACCCATTAAGGATACCTGCAGCACCGCAGCTGCGCAAAAGCAGGACGGCAACGGTTGCGCCTCAAGCGGCGCCCGCACGAAAAAGGGAGCCAGTGCTGGGCACCGGCTCCCTTGCTGTTAGCTTGCCTGCTGGCAGGGCCGCTTACTCGACCTCGAGCACCTCGCGGCTCTTGTAGTAGCCGCAGCTGGGGCACACGCGATGGGGCAGCTTAACCTCGCCGCACTGAGGGCAGACGGAGCGAGCGGGGGTAGCGCAGCGGTCGTTTGCAGAACGGCGAGCATGGGTGACAGCTCGGCCGGTTTTCCTTTTGGGTACAGCCATGATCGTAACCTTTCCTACACGGCCCTCCGTGTGGGGAAGCCGTAAATCCTAAACACGCGAATTGGTATGCTAACACGCAATCAAGAAAAAGGGAAGGGGCTTTTTCAGTCCTCCTCCGCCTGCCCCTCCTGCTGCTCGCAGGCGGCAGCGGGCTGCGCGGTGTTGGCAGGCGCGCGCACGAGCAGTGCCACCGTCTCGAGGTGCTTGGTGTGCGGGAACATGTCCACGGGTACCAGGCGCTTGAGGGTGTATGCACCCGAAAGAGCCTTGATGTCGCGCAGCTGGGTTTCTGGGTTGCAGCTGATGTAGACGATGCGCTTGGGGTTCGCAGCCAGCAGGCCCTCGATGAAGTCCTCCGAGGCTCCGGCACGCGGCGGGTCGAGGAAGACGACGTCGAAGCGCTCGCCGCAGTCGCGCAGGAAGGCGCCCGCGTCGCCCTGGATGAAGCTCGCGCCGTTGACCTTGTTGATGCGGGCGTTCTCTGCGGCGACCTCCACGGCAGACGGGGTGGTCTCGATGCCGGTCAGCGAGACGGGTTTGACGGGGAGGGGCTGCTCCTTGCCGCCCTTCTTGGCGCGCGCGGCGGCCTTGGCGGCCTTCTTCTTGTGGAAGCCCGCCCCCCTTCCCTCGCGCTGAAGCTCGTAGCAGCGCTTGGCGGCGACGATGCCGATGGTGCCGATGCCGCAGTAGGCGTCGAGCACAGACTCGCCGCCACGCAGGCCCGCGAGCTGGACAGCCGTTTCGTAGAGGAGCTCGGTCTGGCGGGGGTTCGTCTGGTAGAAGGCCGAGCTGGGGATGCGGAAGGTCTGGCCACAGAGCTCGTCTTCTATCCAGCCCTGGCCATAGGCCACCTGCTCGCGGCTGCCCAAGACGGCGTTGGTGTCGCGGGTGTTGATGTTGAAAACCACGGTGGAGACCTCGGGGTGGACCTCCCTCAGCGCCTTGACGAACTGCCTCTTGCGGGGGAACTCCTTGCTGTTGACCACGAGCGTGACCATGACCTGGCCCGTGGCGGCCGCGCAGCGCACCACGGCATGGCGCAACAGGCCGCTGCCCCTGTCCTCGTCGTAGGCCTTGATGCGGAAGCGGCGGCACAGCTGGGCGATGGTCTCGAAGATGGGGCGCGCCTGCGGGTCTTCTGCCAGACAGCTGGGGCAGGGCACCAGCTTGTGGGTGCCCTGCTTGTACATGCCGTGGACGAGGGCGCCCTTGGGGCCGGGCTGGTAGGGCGTCATGGCCTTGGCGCGGTATGCGAGGGGCTCCTCCATGCCAATCACCTCTTGGGGCTCGACGCCCAGGGGCTCGAAGAGCTCTGCCAGGGCGGCCCTCTTGCGCTCGAGCTGGATGGGATAGGGCACTGCCAGCCACTCGCATCCGCCGCAGGCGGCAGCCTGCGGGCAGGTGGGGGTCTTGTAGTACTCGGGCATCTGTCACTCCTCAAACGAGATGAGGCCCACGCGTGCGAGCCTCATCCAGTGCAAACGATCAAAGCGGGTGCTGCGGGGCTACTCGCCGTCTTCGGCGGGATCTTCCTCGATGAAGACCAGGTTGCCCTGCTCGTCGAACTCCAGGTAACCTTCCGCCCCGTCCTCGAAGATGGCAGAAAGCGCGCGCTCAAGCTCCGCCGCCTCTTCGGGCGAGAGCTCGGGGAGCTCTTCTTCGGGGAGGCTCGCCACTGCGTCGCCGTGCTCCTCTGCCGCGGCCTCGCCGCGGGCGACGTCCTCGTCGCTGAAGCTCAGACCCGCCAGAGCAGCGAAGGGGTTGAGCGGGTCGGGTTTGGAGGAACAGTCGCAGGACTCCTCGTTGAGGTTGCACCCGCAGTGCGGGCACAGGCCCTTGCAGCCTTCGTCGCACAAGACGACGAAGGGGGTGGCGTAGCACAGGGCCGCCAGGATGGTATAGGAGATGTCGAAGCTGCCGTCTGGGGCGACGACGTCGACCTCGTCTTCCTCGTAGCCCTGCGCGAGGTCGGCCTCGTTGAGCAGGAAGTAGCCCTGTAGCTCTGCCGAGACCTCGACGGTGGCGGGCTCCAAGCAGCGCGCGCACTCCGTGGTGCCCACGGCGCTCACCTCGCCCTGGAGCAAGATGGCCTCGCCGGTGTTGGTGAGCACGGCGCTGTAGTGCCACCCGGCCGGTGTCTGCAGGACCATGCCGCCGACCTCGTAAGATGTCTCGTCGAGCACGCCGCTGAGCCTGCGGATGCCGCCGAACTCGGCCAGCTCCGGATAGATGGACTGCTCGAAGGCTTGCATGTGTCTCCTTTTCCTGCGATAGGCGGCGCTAGTCTGCGGAGCCGCTGTTCAGGCGGGCGCGGCAGCGCGTGACGTTCTTCAAGAGGTTGTCGAGGTTGGTCTCGAGGTTGGCGAAGATCTGGTCTGCGTAGTCCTCGGCGCCGACGCGCATCTCGCGCTCGCGCATCATGGCCTCCTCGACGATGTCGTTGGCCTTGGCCTCGGCGATGCGGACGATCTCCTGCTCGCTCGCGATCTGGTCTGCCTGGCGCTCTGCATCCTCGAGGATGCGGTTGGCGTCGATCTCTGCAGCCTCGATCATGCCCTGGCGGTCGCGGACGATGATGCGCGCCTGGCGGAGCTCCTCCGGCAGGATGTCGCGAATCTCATCGATGATCTCGAAAACAGGGCCGATCTCGACCTGGCGCTTCTGGCTGTTGCCCAGGACAGGCTTGGAGTTCTCGATGCGCTCGGCAAGCTCGTCAAGCAGCTCCTCGATGCCGGCTTCGTCCATGGGGCACCTCCTCAATCTCGTACTGTGTTTTGGCTACGTTTGGCATGCGCGCAACCCGAAAAAAGGGCGCACGATGACACACATACTACCACAGCGACCCTCTGCAGCACATTGCGCAGCGGACTCCTGCTGCTGGGCGTTACGAGTGGCGCAGCACGCCCGTGATCTTTCCGCAGGCAACCTGACCGCGGTCGACGAGCCTGCCGTCTGCAAGGGTGCAGCTGCCCAAGAGCTCGAGCAGGGGGGTGACGGTGAAGTCGCGCTCGAGCAGCCGCGGGTGCGGGAGGCTCAGCTGCGCGGTGTCGCAGCAGCAGCCCTCGTAGTCGAGGATGTCAAGGTCGAGCGTGCGCGGGCCGTTCTCCTGCAGCCTCACCCTGCCCTGGGCGTCCTCGATCCCATGCAGCGCATCGAGCAGCTCGGCGGGGCTCAGCAGGGTCTCGATGACAGCTGCCGCGTTGGCGAAGGCGGCCTGGTCCTCCCTGTACGCGGGCTCGCTTTCGTAGTAGGAGCTCACGCTGTAGACCCAGATGCCGGGCACGCGGCGCAGGGCGCGCACTGCGGCGTCGAGCCGGGCGCAGCGGTCGCCGATATTCGAGCCCAGGGCGATGACGGCGCGCTTGGAGCCGGCAAAGGCATGGGCCGTAGCCGCCACGTTGTGCACGCGGGCGACGAGCGCACCCTCCCTGCAGGCTGCAGCAGCGCACAGGGCGCTCGCTTCATCGCGGTCTGCAGGGCGCTCGATGCCGGTTGCGGTGCCGATGTAGCTCTTCCTGCTGACGGCGACCATGAGGGGGTAGCCCAGCTGCGCGAGCTGCCCCGTGTGCGAGATGAGCCGCTGGTTGTGCTCGAAGGTCTTGCCAAAGCCGGGACCCGGGTCGATGCAGATGCGCTGGGGGTCGACGCCCAGGTCCTCGAGCAGAGCCGCCTGGCGGCAGAGGTAGCCGCCAACCTCTGCCACGACGTCGTCGTAGCGCGGGTCATCTTGCATGGTGCCCGGCTCTCCCTGCATATGCATGAGCACGAGCCCGCAGTCGCTGCCGGCAACGAGGGCGCGCATCCGCTCGTCCCTGAAGCCCGAGACGTCGTTGATGATGTGGGCGCCGGCCTGAAGGCAGGCGCGCGCGACCTCCCAGTGGCGCGTGTCGACGCTCACGCAGGCGCCGCGGCGCACGAGCTCGGTCACAACGGGCAACACGCGGCGCAGCTCCTCCTCGATGCCGGGAGCCGCAGAGCCGGGGCGGGTCGACTCTCCCCCCACATCGATGATGTCCGCGCCCTCGTCGAGCATGCGCTCGGCGTGCTCGAGCGCGGCAGCTGCGCTGTCATGCAGGCCGCCGTCGCTGAAGGAGTCGGGCGTGACGTTGAGGACGCCCATGATGTAGGCACCGCAGGGGAACTCGAAGCCGCCGCACTTCCACATGGCAACCGCCTCCAAAAACGGCGCGCGCTAGCGGCCCTGGGTGATGAGGCGCATGGCCTCGGCCCTGGTGCGGTCGCTGCTCTGGAAGGTGCCGCGCACAGCGGAGGTGGTGGTCTTGGAGCCGGGCTTCTTGACGCCGCGCATGGTCATGCACATGTGCTCGCACTCCATCACCACCATCGCACCGATGGGCTCCATGTGCTTCACAAGGGCGTCTGCCACCTGGCTGGTGAGGCGCTCTTGCACCTGGGCGCGGCGAGCGTAGAGGTCGACGAGGCGCGCCAGCTTGGAGATGCCGCAGACACGGCCGCTCTGGTTGGGGATGTAGGCCACGTGCGCCACGCCGTAGAAGGGCACGAGGTGGTGCTCGCAGATGCTGTAGACGGGGATGTCGTGGACGATGACCATCTCCTGATGGCCCTCGTCGAAGGTGGTGGCAAAGAGCTCTGCCGGGTCCTGGCTCATGCCCGCGAGGATCTCCTCGTACATGCGGGCAACGCGGGCGGGCGTGTCGAGCAGGCCGGGGCGGTTGGGGTCCTCCCCCACGCCCTCGAGGATCAGGCGGACTCCCTCTTCGATCTTTGCGTGGTCCATGCGGTGCTCCTCCTTACGAGCTGGTGGTTGTCATCGAGTCATGATAGCCGCGGTGCAAACACCAGCGGCCCCGGGCGGGGCCGCTGTCAGCGATGCACTGCAGTCTAGTAGCCTTCGGGCGGCTGGGGACCGCCTGCCTGGCGCTGCGCGCGCGGCTGCTCGGCTGCGGGCTGGGGCAGCTCGGAGGCGGGCAGCGCGGCGTTGTCTGCGGGCTCCTCCAGCTCTTCGTCAAAGCCGAAGAGGTCGCCGTTTTGCCTGACCTTGCCGGCGGCCTCAGCCTCGAGGTACTCCTCCCAGCGGTTGTTGAGCAGGGCTTCGACAGCCGGGCCCTCGACGGTCTCGCGCTCGAGGAGCACGCTCGCCATAAGCTCGAGCTGCTCGCGGTTCTCCGTCAGGATGCGGTAGGCGGTGTCATGGGCGTCGTTCATGAGGCGCGTAACCTCGGCGTCGATGAGGTCTGCAGTGGTGTCCGAATAATCCGGGGTCGAGCTGTAGTCGCGGCCCAGGAAGGGGTTGTGCTGGCGCTCGCCGTAGACGCGGTGGCCGAGCTTGTCGCTCATGCCAAAGACGGTGACCATGTTGCGGGCCATCTTGGTGGCGCGCTCGAGGTCGTTGCTGGCGCCGGTGGTGATGTCGCCGATGACGATCTCCTCGGCGACGCGGCCGCCCAGGAGCATGGCCATGTCGTCGATCATCTCGTTGCGCGACTGCAGGCCCCTGTCCTCTTCGGGGATGGACAGCGTATAGCCCAGCGCCTGACCGCGGCCGATGACGGTGATCTTGTGGATGGGGTCTGCGTTGTCGAGCAGATGGCCCACCAGCGCGTGGCCGCACTCGTGGTAGGCGATGCAGCGGCGCTCCTTCTCGTTGGGGACGTGCCCCTTGCGCTGCAGGCCCGCGACTTGGCGCTCGAAGGACTCGTTGAGCTCCTCGGAGCTGATGCAGCGCTTGTTGCGGCGGGCGGCCAGCAGGGCGGACTCGTTCATGAGGTTGGCGAGGTCTGCGCCGGTGAAGCCGCTCGTGAGCTGGGCGACCTTCTTGAGGTCGATGGCCGCAGCCAGCGGCTTGCCCTTGGAGTGGACCTTGAGGATCTGCTCGCGGCCCTTGGCGTCGGGGGGCTGCACGGTGATCTGGCGGTCGAAGCGGCCCGGGCGCAGCAGGGCGGGGTCGAGGATGTCGACACGGTTGGTGGCGGCGATGAGAATGACGGACTCGTTTTCCTCGAAGCCGTCCATCTCGACCAGCAGCTGGTTGAGGGTCTGCTCGCGCTCGTCGTGGCCGCCGCCCATGCCGGCGCCGCGCTGGCGGCCGACGGCGTCGATCTCGTCGATGAAGATGATGGAGGGAGCGGCCTCCTTGGCCTGCGAGAAGAGGTCGCGCACGCGGGAGGCGCCCACGCCCACGAACATCTCGACGAAGTCAGAGCCGGAGATGCTGAAGAAGGGGACGCCGGCCTCGCCTGCGACGGCCTTGGCGAGCAAGGTCTTGCCGGTGCCCGGGGGACCCACCAACAAGACGCCGCGGGGGATCTTGGCGCCCATGGCCTGGTACTTGGCGGGGTTGTCGAGGAAATCCTTGACCTCCTCGAGCTCGTCGACGACCTCGTCGATGCCGGCGACGTCTGCGAAGCGGACGTTGGGAACCTCCTGGGCGTCCTTCTTGGCCTTGGTCTTGCCAAACTGCATCTGCTTGTTGGTGGCGCCGGTCATCTGGCGCAGGAAGAAGACCATGACACCGAAGAAGAGCAGGAAGGGAATGATCGTGGTGAGCAGCGTCATCATCAGGCTGTTGGTGGTGACGTCGACGGTGTACTTGATGTTGGGATGCGCGGCCATGAGCTCTTGGAGGGAGTCGTCTCCCACGTAGGTGCTGCTGAAGGCGCGCGTCGTCTGAGAGGAGGCGTCTTCGGCCGATGCGTAGTAGAGGCCGTCGAGCGTAGCCTTGGAGGCGTGGTAGACGACCTCGGTCACGCGGTCCTCGTTCACAGCGGTCACGAACTGGCTGGTGGTGATGGCGTCGACCTCCTGCTGGGCCTTGTCGACACCCCAGAACTGGCTAGAGATGATGGCGATGAAGACGCAGGCGATGAGGGCGTACAGGATGAAGGTGCGGCCCTTGCCGTTGCCACCGTTGTTGCCGGGGTTGTTGTTTGAGGTGCCCTTGGGAAGGGGCTGCTTGGGTTCTTCCACGCTGATGGTTCTCCTCGTGATAGCTGGTGGGCGGGACAGGGCTCCTAGCCCAGGTAGACCTTCGGGTCGAGCACCCCCACATAGGGCAGGTTGCGGTAGCGCTCCGCATAGTCGAGGCCGTAGCCCACCAAGAACTCGTCCGGGCAGGCAAAGCCCGTGTACTTGCACTCGACGGGAGCCCTCTGCGCACCCTCCTTGACGAGGAAGGCGGCGACCTCGACGCTCTTGGGGTTGCGGCTGCGGAGCATCTTGACGACGTAGTTGAGCGTGAGGCCGGAGTCCAAGACATCCTCTGCGATGAGGACGTGGCGACCCTCGACCGGGCCGTTGAGGTCCTTGATGACGCGGACCACGCCGCTGGACTCATGCGAGCTGCCGTACGAGCTCACGGCCATGAAGTCCATCTCGACGGGGGCGTCGATGGCGCGGACGAGGTCTGCCATGAAGATAGCGGCCCCCTTCAGCACGCTGACGACCAGCAGGGGTTCGCCCTGGTAGTCAGCCGCGATCTGCGCGCCCATCTGGGCCACGCGCTCGGCGATCTGCTCCCGGGTAATCAGGACCTTCTGGACATCCTCGTGCATCGTCAACGCTCCAATCCGCTCATTGCATCATCGGATTGTCTCACACCTTGGCAGCGCGCCCGCCGCCGTGGCGGATTCGTCAACGTATGGAAATGCAGAGCCTGCCATCACGCCCCTCGACGCGCACGCCGCCGTCGACCTCCGTCGAAAAGGAGCCTCCCGCTGCAAGGGCGTCGAGCACGCGCTGGAGCTGACGCGACTCCAAGCGCGATCCAGGGCTCAGCTCCAGGATGCACTGCCGCAGCACGCGGCGCGCTAGGGGCGCCTCAAGGCCCTCGAGCACAGAAAGCGGCAGGGAGGCGCGACCCTGCTCCCAAACCAGGTTGCGATAGACCAGGCTGTCTGCCGCGCTCGACAGAGAGGCGTCTTCCTCGGCGATGAGGTCCATGGTGCGGGCGAGGCAGTGCTGGAAGCCGGGCTTGAGTTGCTCCATGACGGGGACGAGCTGGGTGCGCACCCGGCTGCGGAAGTTGCTCCCGTCGTCGTTGGTGGCGTCCTCGCGCCACAGCGTGCCGGGTTCTTCTCCCGGGTGCTGCTCTGCGAGGAAGGCCCTCAGCTCGAACCGCGTGGCGTCGAGGAGGGGGCGCGCGATGCAGCCGCGGCGTCGCGGGATGCTTGCCAGCCCGCCGGGGCCCGTCCCCACCATGGCGCGCATGAGGAAGGTCTCCGTGCGGTCGTCGAGGGTGTGCGCCGTGAGGACGAGCCC
>SFLO01000022.1 GCA_004553405.1 Coriobacteriaceae bacterium | reverse complement strand
GTACCCGCCAAACCGCTTTGGCCATGATTGAGGCAGGCGCGAACAGGGTGGGAGCCAGCGCCACAAGCAAGCTGGTTGAGGAATAGCGCCCTTTCCTGGTTTCGTTTCAGAGCGGCCCTCCCAATGTGCCCCCGCTATTTGCGCCTGCGCAAAAAAAGATGTATAATAACAATAGTTGTTCGCTTTGTGGGGGTGCCTGAGAAATGGCTGAGCGCGCAAAAAACGGAAACGAGAACTGGTCCTTGATGATGAGCGCGGCAAAGCAGTATTACCAGCTTGGCCTGCCGCAGGACGTAATTGCAAAGAATTTGTTCATTTCCAAATCCACCGTTTCCCGATTGATCAAAAAATCGGTGGAGATGGGCTATATCGAGTTCCACATCAATGATTTTGGGGAAACGGATGAAGCGCTTGAGCGTGCGCGGGTTCTTCTGGGCGATGAGGCGCCCCTCGCGGCCGGCAGCGGTGCAAACCGGGCACTCTCCCACGTCGACGCTGGGCTCCTGGTTGCTCACGCACTCCGGGTCGAGGCAGTGGACGTAGCCCCTGGAGCGGAAGGGCGTCACCTTGATCTGGGCGCCGCCGCAGTGCGGGCAGGGCTCCTCGGCTACATCGTAGCGGCCCTGGGGCAGCGGGTAGGTGACGTCGCAGTCCGGCCAGGAGTTGCAGCCCACAAAGCTGCCGCGGGTCTTGGCGCTGGTCTTCACGCAGAGGTCGCCTCCGCACTTGGGGCAGCTGCCCACGCGGCTGTCTGCGACCACGGCCTCTGTGATGGCCTCTGCCATCTCGTCTGAGCGGGGGATGAGGTCCTCCATGACCGCGCCGAGCAGCTGGCGGGAGTGGTTGACGACGTTGTCTCGCTGGTCCTTGCCCTCGGCGATGCTCGTCATCTCCTGCTCGAGCTGGGCGGTCATGTCCGGCGTGGTGATGGCAGGTGCAAAGCGCTCGAGGGCATCGATGACGGCGAAGCCCAGCTTGGTGGGCTCGATCGGGTCGTTCACGATGTACTTGCGGTCGTAGAGCTTCTCGATCATGTCCGCGCGGGTGGCCTTGGTGCCCAGGCCGCGCTTCTCCATTTCCTGGACGAGCTTGCCGGTGCTGTAGCGCGCGGGGGGCTCGGTCTGCTTGGCCTCGAGCACGGGGTTGGAGAAGCCCAGCTCCTGGCCGACCTGCAGGGCGGGCATCTGCTCGTCTTTCTTGAGGCCGTAGGCGTAGACGGCGCGAAAGCCCGGTACGACCAAGACGTCGCCCTTGGCAGAAAACTCCTCGCCCTCCACCAGCATGTGCACCGTGGTGCCCTCGACTTCGGCAGGGTCCATGAGCGTTGCCATGAAGCGGCGCGCGATGAGGTTGTAGAGCTTCCACTGCTCGGCCGTGAGCTTGTCGGGGTCTCCCAAGCCGGTGGGGTAGATGGGCGGGTGGTCCGTGGAGAACTGCTTGCCCCTGGTGGGGTGGTAGCCGCCGCTCTTGGCTGCGCCCATGATCTGCTGCGCGTAGGGCGCATACGCCGGGTTGCCCGAAAGCATCTTGAGCGTGGCGGTATAGTCCAGGCCGTCTGGATAGACCGTGTTGTCAACGCGGGGGTAGGTGATGTAGCCGCTCATGTAGAGGCTCTCCGCCACCCTCATGGTGCGGCTGGGCCTCATGCCGATGCCCGCAGCGGCGGCCTGCAGGCTGGTGGTGTTGAAGGGTGCGGGCACGGGCACCTTGCGGCGCTTCTTCTCCACAGATGCCACGCTGGCGCTGCTGGCGTGCTCCACATGGGCGAAGGCGGCGCGCGCCTCGCTTTCCACCTTGAAGCGGCCCTTGACGTGGGTGCCCTGGAAGGGCTCCTCCCCCACCGGGGCGAAGCTGCCGCTGAGGACCCAGTAGTCCTCTGGGACGAAGGCCTGGCGCTCCTTCTCCTTGGCAACCACCAGGGCCAGGGTGGGCGTCTGGACGCGGCCGGCGCTGCGCACGTTGCCGATGCCGCTGTACTTGACGGCGGTGAGGTAGCGGGTGAGCACGGCACCCCAGATGAGGTCGATGTGCTGGCGGCTCTCCCCCGCATGGGCGAGGTCGAAGTCGAGCTGCACGAGCTTGGCCTCGGAGAAGGCCTCTTGGATCTCCTGCTTGATGAAGGCGCTGTAGCGCGCGCGGCTGATGGGAGCAGCGGGGTTTTCCGCGCGGACGATGCTCAGGGCGTCTAGGCCGATGAGCTCTCCCTCGCGGTCGAAGTCCGTTGCGATGACGATGGCGTCTGCCTTCTTGGCGAGGTTGCGCAGGCTGCGGATGATGCCCTTTTCCTTGGGGGTCTTGATGAGCGGGGCGTAGGTGAGGTAGGGCAGCGAGGGGATCTTCCAGCCCTTGAGGTCCACTCCCTCTGCCGTGAAGGGCTTGCGCTTCTTCTCCCAGGGAGGCGTGGGCAGCGATGCAGGAAGCTGGGCCTCGATGACCTCCCCCTCTGCGGTGAGGCCCACCCAGCCGCGCCTCTTGCCCCAGACCAGCTCTGCCGGGAACTCGACTTCGAGAATGTGGCCGCGCAGGCCGATGGTGGCGCAGTCGTGACCGCCGCGCTTGAAGCGGTAGACAGGGGTGTCATAGACCTTGTCCGCCTTGACGGGGCCCTCTGCCAGGAGCTTGGCGATGTTGTTGGCCGCGTCGTTTTTCTCTGTGATGATCAGCTCGAGCACGTGAGCTCACTTTCCCTGCATTCAGGCCCCCTGCGGGGCATGTTCACTACTAGACTATGGCACGAGGCTCACATGAGGGAGCGGAGGGCGGAGAGGGCGCCCCCGTGCCAGATTTCCGCAAGATGATAGCAGCGGCCCGCGACGCCGTTGCTGAGACTTTGTATCCTACCCGCTGCGCCGGCTGCGAGCTGCCGGGCTCCCTGCTGTGCGACGAGTGTCTCGAACAGCTCCCGAGGATAGACCAAGAAGGCGCGTGCCCCCGCTGCGGGGCGCCGTGGGGGTCGCTGCTGTGCACAGAATGCCACGCACCCGGCTCTACAGACCATGCGGGCCGCCTGCTGCCGCCCGCCTTCGCCTTCGACGCGGCGCGCTGCGCCTGCAGCTACGAAGCCGGCGCCAAGCGCGTGGTGGGCGCCTACAAGGACGCCGGCGAGCAGCGCCTGGCCCAGCCCATGGCGGCCGAGATGCTGGCAGCTGCGGGCAGCTGGGCGGCGCAGGCCCAGGCCGTCGTGCCCATACCGCCCACGCCCAGCCACCTGCTCCAGCGCGGCTGGGACCAGGTGGAGCCCCTGGCGCGCGGCGTGGCCCAGGGCCTGGGGCTCCCCCTCTTCCACGCGCTGAGCAGCTCCAAGGCAGCAGACCAGCGTCAGCTAGGCCGCCGAGAGCGCGCGCTCAACCGCCGGGGGTCCATGCAGCTGCGCGAGGGCGCGCTGCCCTGGCCGCGCCCGGTCTGCGTGCTGCTGGTCGACGACGTCCTCACCACCGGGGCCACCTGCAGCGCCGCCGCCACGCTCCTCAAGGAGGCCGGCGTTGGCCGAGTCCTTGTGCTCAGCTTTGCACGCGTGTGGTAAAGTGTTGCGCTTGCAGGGAACCGAATATCGAACGAAGGATGCTAATGCTAGGTATTGGCTCTACTGAGCTTGTGCTCATCTTGTTCTTCGGATTCCTCATCTTCGGTCCGGAGAAGCTCCCGGAAATGGGACGCACGGTGGGCCGCGCCATCAGACAATTCAGAACCGCCTCGGACGAGGCCAGCGCCAAGTTCAAGGAAGAGGTCTACGACCCCTTCCAGGAGGCCATCGACCCGTACAAGTCGGAGCTCGAGAAGACCGTCGCCCCCATCAAGGAAGACATCGACGCGATCAACGACTCCTTCACCGAAACCAAGCAGGCCTTCACCGACCCCCTGGGCGTCAAGGCGCGCAAGCAGGAGGCCCGCGAGCGCAAGCAGGAGCTGCGCGACACCCTGAGCCTCAACAGCAAGAAGAGCGCGGCTGAACCCGGCAGCGCCGAGGCTGCCAAGACCCAGGTCGAAGATGCCGTCAGGGCCGCTGCCCCTGCGGCCGCCAGTGCCAAGGGCGGCGCCGGCATCGACGTCGACGACCCCTTCGCAGACTCCACCGCGCCCGCAGCGCCCGCAGCGTCCGCAGGAGCAGACGAGCTCGCCGCCCTGTACGATTTCGATTCCAAGGACGGTGAGTAAGCATGCCTATCGGACCGGCCCGTATGCCGCTGCTCGACCACCTGGGAGAGCTGCGCCGCCGCCTCGTCATCATCGTCGTCTGCATGATCATCGCGCTGGTGCTGCTCTACCTCATCTCGCCCCAGCTCGTCGAGTTCCTCAAGCTGCCCATCGCCAAGTACCTGCCCAACGACGGCATGCTCTACACCACCAGGGCCTTCGAGGGCTTCTCGGTCAAGGTCATGGTCTCGCTCTTCGCATCCGTGGTAGTGTGCAGCCCCATCATCTTCTGGGAGATCCTGGCCTTCTTCCTGCCCGCCCTCAAACCCAACGAGCGCAAGTGGGTGCTGCCCACCTTCGGCATCGCCGTGGTGCTCTTCGTGGTGGGCATGGTGTTCTGCTACAACTTCTGCCTGGGCGCTGCCTTCCAGTGGCTCACGGGCGAAAGCGACTCCATCGCAACCGTGCTGCCCGCGGCCAGCGACTACCTCAAGTTCCTCATGCTCTTCCTGGTTGCCTTCGGCATCGCGTTCGAGCTGCCCCTGGTGATCTTCTACCTCATCCTCTTCGACATCGTGCCCTACCAGAAGCTTCGCTCCAACTGGCGCGTCGCCTACATCGCCCTGCTCGTTCTCTCTGCCGTGGTGACGCCGGACGCAAGCCCCATCACCATGTTCATCATGTTCGCTGCGCTGGTGGCCCTCTACGAGGTCTCCCTGTTTGCGGCGCGCGTGGCCCTGCAGCGCAAGATCAAGCGCGCGGCAGAACGCGAGGCCGCAGAGGCAGCCGAGTAAGGGGGCAGCCGTGCACGAGCTCAGCCTGATGCAGGGAATCTTGGACTCCATCGCCCCCGTGGCGCGCGATGCCGGCGCAACCCGCGTAACGCAGGTGCGCCTCACCGTGGGCGAGATGACCCAGGTGGTCGACGAGGCCATGCGCTTTGCCTGGGAGGCCCTCACCACAGGCGAGCCCCTCTACGAGGGCGGCGAGCTGGTGCTCGACTTCGTCAAGCCCAAGTCTCGCTGCCTGGACTGCGGCGCGGAGTTCGAACACGACCGCTTCCACCTCCTGTGCCCGGAATGCGGCAGCCGCCTCACCATGGTCACAGAGGGCAAGGAGCTGCACATCGCCTCGATCGAGGTCGACGTCCCAGACGAGGAGTAGGAGGAGCCCATGGCCCACATCGATTTGGACAAGAAGATCCTGGACAAGTCCGAGCGCTTCGCCCAGGAGAACCGCGAGCTGCTCGACGCGCACGGCGTCTTCATGATCGACTTGCTCGCAAGCCCGGGTGCCGGCAAGACCTCCACCATCAAGGCCACCATCAACGCCCTGCGCGAGAGCTTCAACATCGCCATCATCGAAGGCGACATCGCGAGCAACGTCGACGCCGTGCGCATCAAGGAGATGGGCATCCCCGCCGTCCAGATCAACACCGGCGGCAGCTGCCACCTCGAAGGCGACATGATCAACAAGGCCCTCAAGGTGCTCGACCTTGAGAACACCGACCTCATCATCATCGAGAACGTGGGCAACCTGGTCTGCCCCACGGACTTCTACCTGGGCGAGGACGTCAAGGTCATGATCCTCTCCGTGCCAGAAGGCGACGACAAGCCCCTCAAGTACCCCGGCATCTTCCAGGCGGCAAAGGCCATCATCCTGAACAAGGTCGACACCCTGCCCGTCTTCGACTTCGACATGCCGGCCTTCGAGGAGCGCATCCTCAACCTCAACCCCCAGGCCCCCCTCTTCAAGATCGCCGCCACCAAGGAAAACGGCGTCGACAGCTGGAGCGCCTGGCTCACCGAGCAGATCGAGGCCGCCAAGGCCAAGCAGGCCTAGGCGCGCCGCCCGCCACAACCCGCACCCACAAGAGAGGGCCCGCAACCGGCGGGCCCTCTCTCATTTTGCTCTGACAGCAGCTGGTGCTACTCCTGCGGGGGCACCGGCGCCGCATCGGCGGCGGGCTGCTCTGCCGCGGGGGGCTGGGGCGCCGCGCCGGGGGCTGCGGCGGGCTCGACAGCGCTGGCAAAGGGCGGCACGGGGCTTTCCTGGGCAGCGGCTGCAGCGGCCGCGGGCAACGTGCGGAAGGCGCGCACCTTGTTGATGTAGACGCAGTTGATGATCAGCAGCACCATGGTGATTATGCGGCAGCCGAGCAGCGCGATGACTGCGCCCACGATCGACCACACGAAGGCACCGCTGAGCTTGTTGGGGTTGTCGCAGTTGCGCATGGCCAGGATAGCGGCAACCATCGTCACAACGCAGCCGATGATGTCGAGAACGACGAAGATCCAGATGAGAACCATGATGATGCCGGAGACAGCAGAGCCGATCTCTCCCACAGTGGGGTCGTCTTCAGAGCTGGTGTCGAGCTTGAACAGGTCCTGAGTGCCAGAGAACATGTGGATCATGCTCTGGAGGTCTTCCTCGGTGACCTGCTGCAGGGCAAGGCCGAACTCGCGCGCGTCCTCGATACCCAGCTGCGAGAAGCTGCGGGCCATAAGCGAGCTGTCGATAGTGACGCCGGCTTCCTTGGCAATGCCGTCGATGATGTGCTCGATCTTTGCCTGGTTGCCCTCTGCGATGGCCTTGCCAAGCTTGTGGATGTCTGCTGCATCGCAGTAGGCGAGCAGCGTGCCGAACTCACTGAGCGTGGCGCCCGTGAGCTCTTCTGCAGCGTCGTCGATTTCCTCGAGGTAGCCGTCGTAGTCGAAGGGCTCGCTGGCAACGGGCTCGACCACTTCCTTCTCGACCATGCCCACGACGCTGGACGAGCACGCCCCCAGGCCCAGGGCCAAGACGATGCCGATGGCAGAGAGGACGATGGTGGCGATGCTCAGGCCGCGCACAACGCGTGATGAGGACTCGTATTCCATGGGGACTCCTTTCCCTTGGCAGGGCGCCTGCGGCCCCGCTGAGGCGAGTATACGCCCCTGCCGTAACGCCTGGCTAACAGCCCTGTAAGGCATGTGTCCCCGTGTCCTCTGCACAGCAAAAAGCGGCGCCCGCCCCGCAGGGCAGGCGCCGCCTGTGCATGCCGGATATGCTCGGCTACTCGGCAGCCGCGGCGGGCTCGATGTCCTTGACGGACTTGCCACAGACCTTCTTGATCACCAGCAGGGCGCCGATGACCAGGACCGCGCCGATGGGCAGGCAGATCACGGCGCTCTTCACAAAGCCCGCGATCACGAAGCACACGAAGCTCACGCCCGCCATGGTGAGCACGTAGGGCAGCTGGGTGTTCACATGCTCGATGTGGTTCATGTTGGCACCCGCAGACGCCATGACCGTGGTGTCCGAGATGGGGCTGCAGTGGTCGCCTGCGACGGCGCCGGCCAGGCAGGCGGAGATGCCGATGGTGAGCAGGGTGGGCTCGTTGGCGAAGATGGGCAGCACGATGGGGATCAGGATGCCGAAGGTGCCCCAGCTGGTGCCGGTGGCAAAGGCCAGGCCCAAAGCCACCAGGAAGATGATGGCGGGCAGCATGGAGTAGAGGCCGGCGGCCGCACCCTCCATGACGGATGCGACGAAGACGTCTGCGCCCAGCATGCCGGTCATGTTCTTGAGGCTCACGGCGAAAGTGAGGACCAAGATGGCGGGCACCATGGCGTTGAAGCCGTTCACGAAGGATGTGGTGGCGTCCTTGAAGCTCACCACGCGGCGAGCCAGCAGGTAGAGGAAGCTGAAGCACACGGCGATGAGGGAGCCCCAAGGGAGCGCCACAAAGGCGTCCGTGTCGCCAAAGGCGCCGATGATGTCACGGTAGGTCTCGCCGTCCTCGGCCCAGAAGCCGCCCACGTAGAGCATGCCGACGATGCAGCAGACGATGAGCACGATGATGGGCAGCAGCATGTCCCAGAGGCTGGCGCGCTTGTTCTCAACCGGGGCCTCGTCTGAGAGCGAGCCCAGCTCGCCGTCGCGGTAGGCCTTGAGCTCGGCGGCGGCCATGGGGCCGTAGTCGAAGTTGAGGAAGACCAGGCCGATGACGAAGACGATCATCAGCAGGGAATAGAAGTTGAAGGGGATGGCGCTGATGAACAGCTCGATGCCGTTGACGCCCAGGTCGGCGGCCACGCCGGAGACGGCGGCGGCCCAGGAGGACACCGGCGCGATCATGCAGATGGGGGCGGCGGTGGCGTCGATGAGGAAGGCCAGCTTGGCGCGCGAGACGTTCTTGCTGTCTGTGAGCGGGCGCATGACAGAGCCCACGGTAAGGCAGTTGAAGTAGTCGTCGACGAAGATCAGGATGCCCAAGACGAAGGTGGCGATCTGGGTGCCCACGCGGCTCTTGATGTGCTTTGCGGCGAACTTGCCGAATGCGGCCGCGCCGCCTGCCACGTTGACGAGCGCCACCAGTATGCCCAGCATCACCAAGAAGATGAAGATGCCGGCGTTGTCTGCCACGGCGGGGACGAGGCCGTCGTTGATGATGGTGTTCAGGGTGGCGACGGGCATGAAGCCCGCCACGAGCAGGCCGCCCACCAGGATGCCGATGAACAGGGACGTGTAGGTTTCCTTGGTGATAAGCGCCAAGACGATTGCCACTATGGGCGGCAGCAGCGCCCACGCGGTGTTGACGAACTCCATTGCTCTCCTCCTTACGCGGCGGGCAGACACGGCGCCGCGCGGGCAGGAGGACCCGGCGATGTCGTGGCAGCTCTCCGCTTGTTGCGACAGTGCGCAAGATCTTCTCCTGCGCCCCAGGCCACCCCGGCCCGTTGGGAAGCCGAGGCGCCTTCGGCGGCTTTCCCTTTCGCCCCGGGCCTCCCTGGGCCCGCAACGGGGGTACTGATGAAAGCCGCACCTCTACCACATTACAGATATGGAGATTGTAAGGTGATTTCCCTGAAGGTCAATTGTTAAAACTAGGTGTCTGCCCTAGACCGCACATACGAGAGCGCCGGCAGGCCGCTCACACGCGGAGAATGCCGTCCTCTGTGAATATGCCCGCCAGCAGCTGATGGGGCGTCACGTCGAAGGCCGGGTTGAAGACCTCGACATCTGCCGGCGCCACGAGCTCCCAGCCGCCGGCTGTGAGGGCGCTGCGCACCTCGAGCGGGTCGCGCTGCTCGATGACGATGTCTGCCCCGCTGGCCAGGCTGCGGTCGAAGGTGCTCTGCGGGGCGGCGGTGTAGAAGGG
>SFLO01000021.1 GCA_004553405.1 Coriobacteriaceae bacterium | reverse complement strand
CAGGATGTCCTCGGGGATATCCGGGGTCGCCCTCGAGTAGTCAGAACCGCTCCTGACCGTCAGGTTCGCGGTCGGGTCCAGTACCAGGCGCCCACAGGCGACGAGGTGCTGGAAGAAGGCCCTGCAGCTGCACAGGTACCCGCTGAGCGTGCTCGGTGCAAGGCCCTCCTTGCTCAGATGCGAGAGCACGGCAAGGATATGCAGCTCACCCACGTCCTCCGGGCGGGCGATGCCGTACTCGCCGCCGAGGATGGCGAGCACGCGCAGCAGGTCGCCCATCGCCTCCGGGATCCGCCCCAATGCGCGGGGGTTGTCAGCCGAGGCTGCCCTCCGGTAGAGAGACCTCAGGAACTCCCTCGCGTCTTGCTGGAAGGCGCCCGCGCTTCCCAGCGAGGAGAAGTCGACCGACCTTCCTGTGAACGCCTCCCCCTTGGGGATGTAGATCCACACCTCCGCCTTGTCGCTGGCCACATCGTCGGCGTTGCCGTCGAACATTAGCCTGCGCAGGCCGGCGATCTTGCCCTCGAGATGCTCGTCGAAGGCGCTGGCGAGGGCGGGGGTCCGCCTCGTCATCCTGAATGCCGCGCACATCCTCGCGTCCTCGGCTGCCAAGTGCTCCTTGAAGTCGCGACGGAATCTGTGGAGGGGCAAGATCGGCCCCCTCGGAGAGTCTGGTGCCAGGTATTTGCCGGCAAAGAAGGCGTCGCATGCGCCGAGGAGCTCCTCGAAGCTGACGCCCCCCGGCAGCTCCGGCACCGCCAACTGGGAGTCGCCTGCGGCAAGAAGGCCGGCGGGGACGAAGCTCCTGTCGACCTTGACAGCCTTCTCGTCGTAGCAGGCCCGCTCTTCAGCGCTGAGATCCAAGAAGTCGTAGACGGCGGTGCGGTTCTGAGTCACGGCGTACGTGTAGGGCAGCATCTCCCTGGCGAGTATCTCGTGCAGCCTGCGGTAGCTGTCGCAGCCGGAGTGGGGCCTTATCGCCTTGTACTTGCGGAACTCCGAGACAGGAAGCCTGGAGTACCCGAAGATGTAAGCGGTCAGGCGCGGATAGCTGAAGTGGCGGTAGTTGTGCCCAGGCAGCCCTGAGACATACTTCTCCACCATGTCGCGCACGTACGCCGCAAACTCCTCCTCGCCGACCTCTTCGACAACGCAGTTGTCGAGCCACATCAAAAAGGAGTCATGGAAGCTCCCGTGGTACTTCTCCTCGAACTCCCTGCAGACAGCTGCGAGGGGCTCCCGGCGCTCGATGGCCTCGACGGCGCGGTCCCTGATCTGAACCGGGAAGCGATAGCGCAGGTAGAAGCGCCTCCTGTACGCGTCGTGATAGATACGGGGCAAGGGGTTGGTCGTCATGTGATTGAGACAGTAAACCGACCCCGTTATCTCCCTGTAGAGCCTCTTCATGTCGCGCCTCACCCAGGCCGCCTCGTCCTCGTGCATGGAGACGAGCACGTCGAAGAAGTAGTCGCCCAGCTCCTCTTCCGAGAACATGGCGGTCAGCGCGACCGCGCAAAAGGTCGGAAAGGATTGCGGGCTCATCGACTCCCTCAGGTCGCTGCAGAGAGACAGCAGCGAGCGCGACTCGATGCAAGCGGCCAAGGAGGCGAGGTCGCATGCCGTGGCTGCTCTGGCGACATGGGTGCGAAGGTTGTTGCGCTTCCCGCTCCTGACGCTTTCCCTGATGTGCTCGAGCGCCTCCTCAGGTTGCCTGATCATCGGTGTGCCTCCTCTCCTTGGCGGCCTCGAGCCTCTTCCAGTTCTCGACGGCGGTCACCCTGTCCTGCCTGTTCTTGTAGGGCTCGGCAGACCCCATGCTCTTCCAGCCCATGATGTCCAGGATCTGGTTGTCGGTAAGGGAGGCGGGGTCTAGGGCCTGCTGCCTGAGGAGCTCCTCCATCTTCGTGCTCCTGCCGGAGTGGGTGCGCACCTTGGCGGGGTCGAGGCCGGCGTGCTTGGCGGCGCGCTTGATGATCTCGAGCGCGTTGTGGTAGGCCATCGGCTTGCCGAAGCTGCCCTCGCGCTCGCGCAGGTTCAGGAAGATCTCGGTCGGTACGAGCGACCCTGAATCGATCAGCTTCCCCTCGACGGCGCTGCGCTCGTTGTAGAGGTATTCCTCCAGCAGGCGCCGCGAGCGCTCCGACAAGACGCAGACGCGCCCCTCGCCCTCGCGCCTTCCCTTGCTGCGGAACAGCTTCAATGTGCCCTCGTCTGCGCGGTAGAGGTCGATCTGGGCGGAGAGGATCTCGTCGATGCGAAGGCCGTCGAGCGAGAGGGAGAAGACCGCCTTGTCGCGGTAGGTGCGGAAATTGCTGAGGATTGCGTCGACCTGCTCGTCCGTGTACCACTTCTCGTAGTCCACAGGAGGCTTTCCGCTGGCGAAGGACGTCTCGGCGACATAGCGCGGCGACGTGGTCACGATTCCCTGGCCGTAGAGGAAGGAGTGCGGGTTCTCCCCGCTTCGCTCCTCTGCGACCTCCATCTTGGTTTCTCTGCCCTGCGAGCGCAGGAAGGTGTAGAAGCTGGCCACGACCGTGTAGTAGCCCCTGACGGTGAAGCCGGACCTCTTTCCCTCCACTGCGCCGACGAACGGGATGACGTTGCCGAACTGCAGGAAGCGCAAGAAGCTGGCGAGGTGCTTGGCGGTCGCATCGGCGTAGCCGATGTGCCAGCAGTCCTGCAGGTAGTTGAGGTACTTGCACAGCTTGTAGGCGTACTGCCTCGCCGTCTGGGGCGAGCCCATGTTCATCTTGTGGAGGAACTTGTTGGCCCAGAAGGGGTAGGCGTCCGGATGGTTGATGATCCAGCCGTCCATCGTTCCCCCGTCGGCCTTCGGGTAGAGGCATTTTTCAACGGCAAACATTTTTTGTCACCTGAACAAACATCAATTCACTGGATAACGCTTAGTTAAACATCACAATAAGTGCTCGACCTATCAACGACTAAAAATAAATCTTAGTATCTGAAATACATAATAAAATGTCGCTGACCTCGCCGCCTGCGTGCACGGGCAGCTCAAATGCCGAGGCTTTGGGCGCTCTCTGCCTGTCCGGTCTCGCCCTCCTGAACAAGCCCCGCAGCCGCAGCCTCAATCCCGTAAGAGCACGCCTCGCAGAAGAAGCCGGCCCCGACGCTATGTCGAAGCCGGCTTCGTGTGAAGAGCCCTCAATCAGACCTATACTGGTCCCCAATTACTGACTCCAAGTTCCGGGGTGCGGTTCAATCCGAGGACCCCTTTGGCAGGTGGCGTTGAGCGGGCGCTTTGCGCTTATTGCTCTTCGGGAGCGTGGGCGGCCTTCACGCCCACAGCCGCTGCCGCACCTGCAACGGCGGCAACACCGGCGATGGCGGCCATGACGCCGCGGTCGCCCGTCTTGGGGAGCACACCCTCACCGCTGCCCAGCTCGGAGGCGTCCTTGAGCTCGAACTGCACGGGCTCTGTGTTCTTGAAGACGTAGTTGGCGGCCTGCTTGCCCTTGAGGCTCTTGGGCTCGATCCAATACGTGCCCGCAGGCTGGCTTGCGGTGTCAGCGAGCTCGCTGCCCGGCGCGCCGTTGTTGTCTGCATAGAACGTGAACGCTGCATGGACGCTGTCGCCCTTGAGAACGCGCTTGATCTTGTCCTTCATCAGCTCCGCAACATCGGTGCCCGTGGCCAGGCCCTTGAGGGTGCTCCAGTCGATGGTGAGCGCGCGCGGGTTGATCACGAACGGGATATCCGCAGCGAGCTCGGTGGGATACTCGTTGCCAAGAGCATCCACATGGATGTAGGTAACGGCAAAGGTGCTGCCAGATGCCGCGACGTCCAAGACGGCGTCCTCGTCCACGAGCTTGAAGTAGCCCGCACCCGAGGTCTTGCCACCCTCGAACTGCGCCTGCGAGAAGTCGTCGCCGTACGTGAGCGTGACCTTTCTGGGCAGGTAGTAGATCCCAGAGCCGGTGGACGGGTCCTCGTAGTTGCGGCGATACACGCTGTGCGCCAGGGAGGCATCCGTGAAGTCGGAAACCAAGATGCCCAAGTACTTCTTGCAGTCGTCGTAGGTTCCCTTGTCGTCGAGGACGCGGTTGATGTAGCTGCTCTCGTACAGGTGCTCGTTCATGGTCTGAGCAGCGGAATAGGGGTTGCTCTCAAAGGTAATGAACCGCGAAGAGCTGGTGTAGTTGATGGTCCAACGGCCTTCGCTAACCGTCTGGCCGTCAACGTCCGTGCTGCCGAGGGGCCACTTCCAATCGGCGGTGTCTTCAAGGGCGGCATCAACCCATGAGATCTTCTTGCTCGGCTTGTTCTGATAAGCATCCTGGGCGTAGACAGTCGTGAAGAAGCGCTGCGTCTGCGTTCCCTCTGCGACGGTGGGGTCGATGCACGAGCTGGACTCGGTGCCAGAGGACTCGAAGATCTTGTAGAGGCCCTTGGTGTCGTTCTGATCGATGATGTCGTCCCAGTTGACCAGGTCGATGCCGTACTTGTAAGTGTCCTTTTTGTCGCCGGCAGGGGTGAAGCGCCTGAGGACCACGATCTTGCCGCGCACCTCGCCCAACGTGGGGATGCGGCTCGAGCAGTAGAACAGGTCCTTTCCGCCGTTCTCCTCCTTCTTGTAGTGCTCGATCTGAGCTGCCATCGCGTTGGTGATGGCAGTGTCGTCGCCGTTGTGGTTGGAGATGAGGGCGATGACCGTCTCGGTTGGCTGCTCGGTCAGGAACTTGTTGATGTAGCCGATGACAGTCGAGAACGTCAAATCCGTGTTCGCCTTGTTAAACGTGCTGGTACCGCCGTGGTTGAGCACAGGGTCTTCCTCGCCCCCCAAGCGCAGGTCTAGGTACCTGATGCCTTCGTGAAGCTGGGTGGGGATGTAGTCCTGCTGGCACTTGTACATGGATAACGTCGGACCGGAGTCGCCGCTCACGCTGCAGGTAGCGGTGTCGTGAGTACCGGGGATGGAGATGTTGCTCAGAAGGGTGTCGTCCGAAAGCCTCGACATCCAGTTGACGCCCATCGAGTATGTGTCGTACTGGGCGCAGATGATCGATTCCGGATACTCGTCGTATTTGCCAAGGCGCTTGCCAACGACCTGCAGCTCCCATTCAAAGCTTTCTTTCTGCTGCTTGATTTCATTTTTGTCGCTGTCGCTTGAAGTATTGTCAAGTGATACGTAGAGGCCGCTCTTGACGTTTTTGATGTAATAGCAGCCGTTGTCGAGCTTCTCAAACCTGAAGGCGCGGCTGTCTTTGTCATCGAAATCCTGACCCCATACATGGATGGTCTTGCCCGCTTCTTTGCTGTCCTTGTCGACAGCCCAGACGCTGTTGCTCGCCTGCTTGTTCTCCTCGAAGTTGGATGTTGCCCTGATCATGTAGCCGGAGTGCTTGCTTTCCCAGGTCAGGAGCAGCTTGCTGCTGCAACTGATCTTCCACAGCCAGCAGGCATCTCCGATGGCGATGCCGTCGCTGTGGACGCCCGCTACGCGGAAGAAGCCCTTGGGGCGAATGCGGACGATGTAGTCGTCAAGGGCGTTGCCGATGTCTGTGGCTGCAAGCGCCTTTTGCACGCCCAGGACGGGCACTTGCTCGGGCAGACCGCACGCGAGCACGCCTGCGGCTGCAAGGGAGCCCACCAAGAAGCCGCGGCGGCTGATGCCGCCGCGCGCGCCGTGGACCTTGAGAGTGCTCCCCGGTTGAGTGAGTGAGGGTTGTGAACCGATGCGGTGTTCGCTCATGACCGCGTCCTTTCCATTGCAGCGTAGCGGCTGCGCCCGTTGGAGCCGCGGACGCACGCCGGCGGGCACAGCCGCTGAACAGGGGCTTACCCGCATTTCAACACCCAATTCTAATGTGAAACTAAGCGCTTGCTTGGGCGTTTTCTGCAACAATCAGGGCAGTATGCGTTGAGTGTTCGAACAGGGGGTAGGTGCAGATGAAAAGGAAGGCGATCATGCTGGCTTGCGCGGCTGTTGTCGCGGCATGCCTGCTTGCGCTGGCGTTGCTCGTCGGGCCCTACCTCAAGGCTGAGCACGAGATCGACTCCCTGCGCTCAGCGTGCATCGTGCAGGCAGACGGCGCAGAGCACCCCGACGTCGATTGGGAGCAGCTGCAGCAGGTGAACCCGGCGGTCTGCGCGTGGGTCGTGGTCCCCGGTACCAACGTGAGCTACCCCATCGTCGCCTCTCCCAGCAGCGAGCCCGACTACTACATCGACCACAGCATCTACCAGGAGCACAGCGTCGAGGGCACGCCGTATCTGGACGTGCACTGCGCGGCAGACTGGAGCTCGCCCCTTTCGGCGGTGTATGGGCACCACCTCATCAACCAGGGGATGTTCAGCGCATTCGGCTCGTACTCTAACGAGGACTTCTTCGCCGAGCACCGCACGATCCTCCTCCTGACGCCGCAAGAAAACCTTACGTTGGATGTGGTGGCGGCCAATATCGTGGACGCCGATTACGAGCGCCTTACCCTCCAGTTCGAGGACAGGGCGGCCTTCCTTGCGGAGTGGCAACGCCTGGTGCGCGAGTCCGAGGTTGTAGCCGAGGACTGCCCACAAGAGCCCGAGCAGGCGTTCTGCTTCTCCACCTGCACATACGAATCGAGCAACGCGCGCACATTGACGCTGGCGGTCGTGAGGAGCTAGCGCAGCAATCAATCCAATCAATGTCTCCGGTGCAAAGGCAAGTGCCAAGAAGGTCTCCTCGATCAGCTTTGGCAACTGCCCTGGCCTGAGCAGCAAGTATTGGAAGAGCTCCAAGGGCAAGCTCATCCTCAAGTGGCAGTAACAGCGCGCGCGTAACACGCGTTGTACGCACCCCAGGGGGTCGTCCACCGTGGCGGCCCCTTTTGCTGCAAGTCCGTACTGTCCAAGAAGCAGGGGCAGGCAAGGCACAGCGGCTGTGCCGGCGCCACTTGGTTTGGCCGCAAAAGCACGACTGACGGTGTTTGCTGGGCGCGAAAGCACGGTTGACGGCAGGTGCCCAAGGGGGCTGTGGTGGCCGACTTGGACCAAAAGGACGACAGCTGGGAGGAGCTGGCCGCGGAGCGCGCCAGGCTCAACCGCAGCCTGCGCCGCTTCGAGCTGCATCATGGGGAGCTGCTGAACGCCGAGTGCTCCATGGACCCGGGCCCAGACGTCGTCTACCAGTGCGAGCTGGAGCACCTCCGCGAGCTGTGCGACCTCACGCTGAGGGCCATGCGGAAGGAGACGGGCCTCGCGGAGCTCTTCGGCGACGAGGAGGGCACTTGGGCCCCGCACCAGCTGGGATGAGGCCTTGCCCTGCATGGGTAATAATGCCTGTTGCGGAGCGAGAAGAAGTGCCTGTCACGGCCAGGGAAAACTGCTTACCGCGCTTGGGAAAAAATCCCTACCTCAGCGGGGTAAGAAGACCCTACCGTCCGCGCCAAGCTGCAGGACTGCGCCGCCGCCGTCATTCAACAGAAACCAGGGGTCGGCTGTCTGTCGGGGACGGAATCCCGGAAGCAGCAGCAGCAGCGTAGAGACTCTGCTCTGGGTGCGAGGCGCGATGTCGCGGACGCCTGCCAGTTCACGAAAGCCCACGGGTGTTGCCCCGATACGGCAATGCGGTAATACCGTGTTGGGGCATGCCTCACGCCGTCTCGAACCGGCAGTCCTCTTCGTCTTCCTCCTCATCCAGCTCGTCGTCGCCGAAGCAATCCACCTCTCCCGTCTCCCTGCACATGGCGATGCGGATGAGGTCGCACAACTCGCGAAGGAACTCCAGCTCGAACTGGTAGACGAGGGACGCGCTCGGACACATCTCCTGCCCGTTCTGATCATCGTAATGGAGTTCATAGCGCCGCAGGCTCTGCACGAGCCTGGCGCGCTCCTTGGCCAGCTCCTCCCAGCTGTCGTTCGCGTGCAGATCTCTGTACCCCTCGGGGCTGATCATGTCCATGGCTCTGCCTCCTCGCTGGCGCCGTCCTCTCTGATGCCTTCAACCTTACGCGATCACGCGCGCCGCGGTGTCAACCCGCATGCGACATATCGTGCTCGCGCCCGCCCCTACCGCGCGTCGGCGACGTAGAGCCCGACGCGGACCTGCTCCCAGGGGTCGGCCTCGGAGTCGACCTGCAGGACGCGCAGCTCGAAGACCTCGTGGCCGTAGTGCATGAGCAGCGCCGGCAGGGAGTTGTGCGCCTTGGGGACGTAGCCGATTTTGCGCTGCCCCAGGCAGATCGCCAGGCAGTTGGGGTCGTGCGGGTTGTCGGGCTCGGGGACGACCTCCAGGCGCATGCCAACCCGCAGCTCGGGCAGCAGCAGCGCGCCGTCCCAGTGCTGGAACCCGGCGATGAAGAACGTGGCCACATGGCGCGACGGCTCGTCCGTTTCTGTGTCACAGGGGGTGTGTAGGATGTCGTCGCTGTCTGAGTCGAGCCCCCTCGTGGCGCTCCTCGGCGGCAGGTGGCGCGGCCCCGCGGTCGCGCCGACACGACACGGCAAATCGACATCAGCTCAACAAACAAACCCCCGACCAGCAAGTCATCAAGCCCTGGAAGCCCGGCCTCCGCAGAGCGATCGGCGATAGCGGGGCCGTGGAAGCGGAAAGGGGCGGCGAAAGCGCCGCCCGGAGGAGAGGAGCACGACATGCACGAGACCGACACTGCCAACCCCATGCTCAGCGAGCGCTACCGCAAGGACCCGATGCGCCCCGTGTCGCGCGCGGAGCTGTACGCCTGGCAGCAGCAGGACAGCCTGCGCTGGAAGGGCGAGTACCTGGACATGGGCAGCTGCGTGACCTTCGAGTTCAACAGCGTAACCGTCTTCGACCCGTGGCTGAAGGAGGGCTCGCCCGAGATCGACCACAACAGCGAAGACGCGGTCGACCCGTACGCCTACTACGGGACCGAGCGCATGGACGCCTTCGTGCGTAGGACCCTGATGAAGCGCGAGGGCATCAGCCCCGCCCACCTGCGCCGCGGCGACGTGCTCAGGTACAAGGGAAGCAGCTGGAGCTTCGACGACGAGCTCTACGAGGTCTTCGAGGAGGCCGACACCTACGTTGACAGGGAGCGCGCCAGGCGCGAGGGCGGCGGGATGCTGTGCATCGTCCAGGAGCTCGGCGACGGCACCCCGATGTGCGTTCCGCTGGGCCACCTCGACCCGCAGGACTGGGAGCTTGTATAGAGGGGTGGCCGCGATGCTGCGTGTCGAGCGCGAGGAGGAGCGGGAGGAGCTCGAGCGCTACGTGTGCTGGGCCGAGGCGAACACCAGGGCCGGCAGGGCCGAGCCTATAGACGACGTCGTCTTGGAGACAGCCGCCGACGAGGGCTGCGCGATGACGCTGGAGTCGATAGAGGCCTTCAGCCACATATGGGGCTGGCAGAGCAGGGAGTCGATTGATGAGGAGGACCTCCATGGTTGATTACGAGAAGGCATTCAACGCCCTGATGCTCGACTGCGGGCTGGTATGCGTCCTCGACGACGCGGTCGAGGCAGCCGCCTTCCGCAACAGGGAAGACGTCGAGAGGGCGAGAATGTGCCGCTGCTTCTCGTGCGGGGCCGCCGTCGACCCAGCCGAGGTCCGCGACTGGGCCGACGGGACGCCGACTTCGTCGCCGCGTTCGCGATGGCGCGCGATGACGCCGGCATGGAGCTGCTGTTCGGGAGCGCCCCCAGCTGGGTGGCGGGAGCCGAGCCGGCTTCCCTGGTCGTCAGCTGCAAGGCACCTGTGTGCTACCACGGGCCAAACGGGCTGCTAAGGGCCAACCTCGGCTACGCGCAGGGGGTGGCCGCCGACGGCACGCCCTTCGAGGCCGAGCTGTGGCTCGACGGCGACGACCTGTGGGCGACATTCGTGCTCCCCGACAAGGGCTGGGAAGACGGCGGGGAGGGAACGCCGGTGGTGCCGTGCGCGGCGCCCTCGGAGGTCCGCTGGGCCTCCCACCTGGCGCTGGGCATGGTCGAGCACCCCGAGTGGGAACGCAGCCCGGACCTCGTGCGCTACGTGGACTGGGCCGAGGAGCAGGGGCTGGTGCAGTTCAGCTCGCAGGAGAGGGCCGGGGTCATCCACGCGCTCACAGACGTCGATGGCACCGACTGCGTGGCCGTGGACGTCGGCCTTCGCGTCGACGGTAGCGAACTTGGCAGCCTCACCTTCGAGCTGCGGCCCTTCCCCGGCCAAAGCCGCGGCAAGGTCGTGGACCTCGCCGCCCGCCGCCGCGGAAGGTGACGACTCTCCCCCACCGCGCAGCATTCTTTGCTAGCATGGCAGGACTGCACTTCACCAGCCTCTGCCAGCCCCCAACACCCGCCAGGAGCAGCTCCCCAGCCATGAACCCCAAGAGCACCGTCAAGAACTCGATCGTCCTCGGCCTCGCCCTGTTCGCCATGTTCTTCGGCGCGGGCAACCTGATCTTCCCGCCGGCCATCGGCATCGAGGGCGGGCAGGACTGGTTCACGGGCTTCATCGCCTACTTCGTGGCCGACGTTGGCCTGGCGCTCTTCAGCGTCATCGCCATGCTCAGGGCAGACGGCCAGCTCGACAAGGTCATCGGCTCTGTAGGCCGCGTCCCAGCAACCGTCCTCAACGTGGCCATCATCGCCTGCATCGGGCCGCTGCTCGCCATCCCGCGCACCGCGGCCACCACCTACGAGATGGGCTCCGCCGCCCTCTTCGGCTCCGAGCTCCACCCCCTGGCGCTGCCGCTGTTCTCGCTGCTCTTCTTCGCGCTGGTGCTGTTGTTCTCCCTGAAGCCGGGCACCGTGGTCTCCAACATCGGTCGCGTGCTCACGCCGCTGCTGGTGGCAACGCTCGCCGCCCTCATCATCGCCGGTATCGTCAACCCGGGCGCCGCCGCGGGCCCCGCCACCGCAGGGAACCTCATCCAGGAGGGCGTGCTCAACGGCTACCAGACCATGGACGTCATCGCCGCCCTCATCTTCTCGATCATCGTGGTCCAAACCGTCAAGGACTTCGGCGCCGCCAGCAGGGCCTCCATGGCCAAGAGCGTCGGCCTGGCCTGCGGGGTATCCGCCCTCATGCTCTTCGCGGTCTACGGAGGCCTTGCCTACCTGGGCGCCACCACCGGGCAGCTGTGGGCGCAGGAGTACGCGGCCGGCACGGTCAATCAGGCAGCGCTGCTCACCAACATCAGCCAGGCCGTCCTGGGCGGCACCGGCTCGCTCTTCTTGGCGGCAGCTGTCTTCTTCGCCTGCTTCACCACGGCGGTGGGCCTAGTCACCACCTGCTCCGAGTACTTCCACCAGCTCCTCGGCGAGCGCGTGGACTACCCGCTCATCGCCGCCGCCATCTGCGGCGTCTCGCTGCTGCTGTGCAACGTGGGCCTCAGCCAGATCATCCAGATCTCCGCGCCCATCCTCATGGTGGTCTACCCCGTGGCGCTCTTCCTCACCGTGGCCTCGCTGGCGCAGCGCAAGCCTGGCCGCGAGCGCCTGGCCTGCAAGCTGGGCGCGCTGGCGGCGCTGCTCGTGAGCCTGTGCTCCGTGCTCGCCGGCAGCTTTGGGGTCGAAGCCCTCGCCTTCGTGGACCTGCTGCCGCTGGGCAACCTGGGCTTTGCATGGCTGCTGCCCACCCTGGTGGCCGCAGCGCTAGGCGCCCTCGTCGACTTCGCCCGCAGCCGCTAGCGGCCCTGCTGGAGCTTGAGGCGGACGAGGGCCTCGGTGTCTTCCAGGCGGCTGAGGCCGGTGTTCTCAAAGCGCTGCGAGCTGAGCAGCTGCACGCCCGCCACCGCCATGTCGCGCAGGTTGGCGGCCTGCACCTTGGGGCTGCGCGAGGAGGTGGCGTCTTCGACCACGGCCACGTTGTAGCCCAGGCTCAAGGCGTCGTAGGCAGTCGAGCGCACGCAGTTGGGCGTGGTGGTGCCCGTGAGGACGAGCGTGCGGATGCCGGCGTCTTGCAGACTCTGGTGCAGCTCCGTGCCGAAGAAGGCCGAGTAGCGCGGCTTGACGATGACCTTCTCGCCCAGGCGGGGATCGAGCGCGCGCGGGCAGCGCAGGCTGGCGGGCTGCTCGCTGGAAAGCGGCTTGCCGCCGGCCAGCCAGGCCGCATAGCGCGGGGCCTCGACGTCGCTGCCGTCCGCAGCGTACTCGCGACGCACGTGGATCACCTTCATGCCCAGCGTGCGCGCCGTCTCCAGGCAGCGCGCGCAGGGTTCCACGCTGGCCGCGGCGCCGGCGATGTACAAGCTCGAGTCCTCGCTGATGAAGCCCATCTGCATGTCGATCATGATGAGCGCCGCCTGCTCTGGGCGCACCTTGCCCGCCGTCTTGCCGCCCTGCTTGAGCACGCGGGCGCGGGGACGCACGCCGTCGGCCTTGAGGGGCGCGCGGCCACCAGCGGTGGCGGCGGTAGCGCCAGCGGCATCTGCGGCAGCCCCCTGCTCGCGAAGCTGCTGCTCCTCGACCGCATTGGCGGCGCGGGCGGCGTTGACCACGTCGCGGCGGGCCACTATGCGGCGGTTGGCCACGGTGTCATATTCGCGGCTGAGCGCAAAGCGCGGGCAGCTGCGCCAGTGATCGGCCGGCAGCTTGGGCACGTAGGCACCCGTCGCCTGGCAGCTGCGCGTGGCAGCAACATAGAACATGCAGCTCGTGCAGCTGAGCCGTGAGGACATGCAGCCTCCCCTTCGTCGTCGCTTCTCCCAGCGAGCATACAGGGCCGCCCCTGCCCGTTCAAGCGCCGTGGGTACCGCGCCGTGTCGGCTCGCGGCCGCGCCTTTCGCCGAGGGCGGCTCCATAAAAAATCCAAATCACCCCTTGCGCGGCAGAGAAACATGGGCTTAGACCCTGCGTCAATTCCATAGGGAACTCGCGCTGCAAGCCAAGAGCAGCGCTGCTCCATACTGCTTCCCCCACGCCCCCCGCTTAGGCCTTCCGCAGGATGACGTTGAGCCACTTTTCATCCTGGCGGCCGGGGCGTGCGTCGCCGGAGACCCACTGCTCCTCCACATGCAGGGCAGGGACGCCGGCGACGAGCTGCGCGAACGTCTCTTCCGTGAAGTCGCTGAAATAGCGGCCATGGCGCATGCCCTCGCCCTCGCCGTACTTGAAGGAGGTGTAGACCACACCGCCGTCCCTGAGGGCCGCGGCCATCTTGCCCAGCAGCGCCGGCAGCTGGGTACTGGGCACGTGCAGGATCGACGAGCACGCCCAGATGCCGTCGTACTCCCCGACCACGCTCAGCTCCTCGAAGCGCATGCAGCGCACCTGCAGCCCCGCGAGCCGCGAGGCGATCGCGCACAGCTCCGGGCTGCCGTCGACGGCGTCCACCGCAAAGCCCGCCTCCAGGAAGCGCTTGGCGTCGCGCCCGCTGCCGCAGCCGAAGTCGAGCACGCGCGCGCCCGGCTCGAGCAGCGCCTCGAAGCGCGCCTGCACGGCCGAGAACTCGACGTTCGCCGTCGAGCCCGCGAAGGCCTCTGCGTTGGCGGCGTAGTACGCCAGCGTTGCATCCGCCGCCGCTGCCGCCGCTGTCAACTCTTCGTCGATGCTCACGACGCCGTCGCCTCCTCGTCCACACGTTGCTTCTCGCCCCACCATACCACCTCAGGCACCCTCGCAGAGAAACCCGGGGGCCGCAGGGGCCCGGTGGACACGATCACGGTTGTCGCGGCTCTCCCGGGGATCTCTCCACGCGCTCACTCCGTTCGCTTGGTCGAGATGACGAAGGGGGACGCTAGGAACAGCAGCCACCACGGGTGCGAAGCACCGCTCGCCCCTACGTCACCTCGAGCGGAGGCGCGTGAGCGCCGGAGTCGAGAGGTCTCCGGCCTAGCCGCAAGACCGGGAACCGTGTCCGCGGGCTCCCACCGACCCCGGCAGCCGCCACAACTCCAAGCGCCCTGGCGGCGCTTCCGCGCCGCCCCAAATCGGAGGGCGTGCGGCGCGCTCCCAGCGCTTTTGTGCAAGAAGCAGCAGCCCCCTTAGGTGGCTCGAGTCAACGATTTTGCGCACATGCCGAACCTTAGGCGCGTAGTGTCAACGCTGTTAAGCCGAAAACGGGCCTTAACTGCGTTGAGTCAACTCAGTTAAGGCCTTAAGTGCGTTGACTCAACGCACTTAAGGTTCACGCGAGGGCTCGAAATCGTTGACTCGACGTACCTAAGAGCCCTTAGTGGTGGCGAGTCGACTGCGGAGAGTTGACTCGAGGCTGCTAAGCTCGCGTCGCCACCCCTGTTTGGGGCGCACTGAGGGGGGGGTCCAAGAGCGCTGGCGGCGCTTTCGCGCCGCCCCAAATTTGAGGGCGCGCGGCACGCTCCCAGTGCTTACGCGCAGGAGCCCGGTAAGCACGGCCCCGGTTGCAGCGCTCTCCCATCATCGTGTATACTGTAATACAGTATTACAGATTGGAGGAACGCATGGCATCGGTGGTTCTCACAGCGCGGGTCGACCAAGAGCTGAAGGCGCGCGCCGCACTCGGGCTCGAACAGGCGGGGCTCACGGCGTCGCTCGTCATCCAAGAGCTCTGGGCGTTCCTGGCACGCCACGCCCACGAGCCAGAGGCCGTGCGCAGCTTGCTTGCCACCTTGCAGGAATCCAGCCAGCCCTCACCCGCAGAGCAGCGCATCGCCCAGCTCCAAGCGCAGCAGCTCAGCGCAGAACACCTCGCCGCGCTCTACGGCATCGTCTCCTCAACCCCCTGCGGCTCTAGCAGCGAGGAACTTGCCCTCGCCAAAGAGGAGGCCTACGCCGCGCGCTTCCTGGAGCAGCGGCCATGACGCTCGTGCTCCCAGACACCAACGTGTGGCTCGACTACTTCCTGCCCGCCCGCCCCGCGCACGCGGCGTCCAGCGCGCTCATCGCCCGCTGCCTGCGCCAGGGCGTCACGCTCCTCACCACCAGCGGCATCCTCAAAGACCTGTGCTTTCTGTTGGAACTGGAGCAAAAGCGCTGGCTGCGCGCCCAAGGTGCCAGCCCGAGCGAGCGCCAGGCCCTCGTCGCGCGCGACCAAGCTCACGCGAGCACCCAGCTGGTGCTCGACAACAGCACGCTCGTCTGCGGCACGCCCAACAGCGCACGCATGGCCCTCAAACTCACCAGCGTGCACCCGGATTTCGAAGACAACCTCATCGTGGCGGCGGCGCTTCACGCGCGGGCAGACATGCTCGTCACCAACGACGCCCAGCTCCTGCACCACTCCCCCGCCCCGGCCCTCAGCAGCGAAGACGCCCTCGCCTGGCTCGCCACCCTCAGCGCAACCTAAGCGCAAGCGCCGCTCGCGCGCCACGCGCTTCCGCGCGAGGGCCCGGTGGATACGGTCACGGTTGCAGCGGCTCTCCCGGAGATCTCTCCACGCGCTCACTCCGTTCGCTTGGTCGAGATGACGTAGGAATTAACCCCCTCACGTCACCTCGAGCGGAGCGGCGCAGCCGCGGAGTCGAGAGGTCTCCGGCTGAGCCGCAACACCGGGGCCCGACTCCACGGAGCCACACCAAGCCTGGCGGCCCCCGCAGGTGCGAGGCGCAGCCCCCGACAGCTGCTGCGGCACAAGCCCTGGCGGCGCGTCGCGCCGCCCCAAACACGGGGCGCGCACCGCGCGCCCCGCGCGCCACGCACTTCCGCACGGGAGCCCGGTGTCCACCGAGCCCGTCAGCTGCGTTCAGCCCCTAGCCGGCCATGCGAGCGTACTTGAAGAGCGGCTTCTTGCCCGAAGTCTGCAGCTTGATAAAGCCCACCTTGCCCGCGGAGGTCTTCACGCGCAGCAGCTTGGTGCCGCTGGTGGTATACACGCCTGTGACCTTGGCTTTTGTGCCGGCAGCCAGCGTGCTGTACTTCTTGCCGCCCGCCTTCGCATACAGCTTCACGCTCCTCACGATGGGGCTGTACGCGCGCTGCTTGCCGTTGTCGTCCCAGAAGGAGGCCTTCGCACTCGCGATGTTGTCCGCATCCACGCGCGCGAACTCGCCGGCATAGAAGTTGTAGCGGTACTTGTAGCTGTAGCTCACGGAGGCCGCGGTGTAGGTCATGGGGCTGAAGCGCACCGTGATGGCGTCGCCCTTGACGCCCGTGATCCCGGCGTGCCTGCTGTGCGCATAGCGCTTGCCGATTGCAGACTCGTTCTTCTGCAGGTCGAAGAGCTGCTCGATCTCCCCGCCGCTCACGCGGTACACCGCGCTCATCAGCTGGTAGTCGTTGTCAGAGACCGCGCTCACCCACAGCACGGGCGTGTGCGCGCCGCCGTCCGCATCGGCCGAGAACAGGTCCATGTACACGGCGTTCACGTAGTAGAAGTACGCATCCTTCGAGAGCAGCCTCTTTGAGGCGCTGCCCACCTTGAGCGTCAGGCCCTCGTAGGCGCCCTCCTCCTCATGCGCGACGTCCGTAGCGAACGCGATGGCATCGCCGATGCCATCGCCGGTCATGTCGTAAGCCGAAGACGGCTCCGTCCACGTCAGATCGGCACTCGACGCCCCTCCGCTTGCGGGAACGGCAGCGTACGCGGGCGCGGCGGCGGCAACCCCCGCAACGGCCGCGGCAAGCGCACAGCTCGCAGCGAACATGGCGCCGGCTTTGACGAGCATCCTCAGCTTCATGGTCTCCCCTTCCAGGCGGCCCTGCGTCATCACCTCACAATGTACACCCCGCACCGCCATCGCAGGCCCGAAAAGCCCGCACTGGCACTCGATGCGGCTGCCCAGGTTGGTGTGGCTCCGTGGAGGCGGGCCTCGGTGTTGCGACTCCGCCGGAGACCTCTCGACTCCGCGGCTTCGCCGCTGCGCTCGAGGTGACGGAGGGGGG